>CAXEIY010000068.1:0-8331 GCA_963996245.1 uncultured Planctomycetia bacterium
CGGACATGCCTGGATCTGCCCAGCGAATCAACATTTAAGCGGCAGAAGGACCTGTGTCTTGAATACGCTAACAACTCATCTTAAAGAGCAATGTCACAGAAATATTCTCGAGGAGAAATGGTTACTCGCGCCCAATCTCCGCGTTGGTTATCAATGGCTGGAAACCATTGTTCGCAATGGCACTCCCGTTCTCAATGTACACGTTAAAACACTCACATCACTCGCGCTGCATTTGGCAGCCAGCGAAATGGATCGGCGCGAACTCCGATTCGCGTCGCCCTGGATCAGACGTCTGTTGATTGAACGGGTACTGGACCAATTAGACAAAACCGGACTCCATTACCTGGGAAATCTGAAATCGCGAAACACACTGATAGAAACGGTACTGTCATCGATTGAAACAATCCGCATGGCAGGACTCACGGAAAAGCACCTGAAGCCGGATCAGTTTGAACATCACAACAAAGCGCGGGACCTTACGTCCATCTTATGTAAATACCAGGAAGAACTTCATCGCGAAAAACTCGTTGACTCATCAGACGTTTTTCAAATCGCGTCCCGAGCATTACAAAGCCAACCGGAACTGCTACCGTTCGATGTACGGATCTTTTATCCACAGGACCTTGAATTCCACGGATCAGAAAAAACTCTCCTGAAAAGTATACCGGACAAACATTGCCATCTACTCCATATCGACGGGCCCGCCCACACATCTGACTGCATCACTACTCTAACGAGCAATCTCGACCGACTTCGATGGATCAACCATCCTGAACATTGCCCCGCACCACTGGACGACAGTCAGGTGAAACTCACGCAGGCAATCGGAGAAATCAATGAAGTCCGTGGTGTCCTGCGCAACTGTCTCGCCAACGGAATATCCTGGGATGAAGTGGAATTACTGCACACTGATCATGAAACGTATGGCATGCTCGTGTACGAAACACTCTCAAGGCTCGAGCCCACCACAGAGTTTCCGGGAGATACCTTACCGGTCACGTTTGCAGAAGGTATTTCCTGCCGATACTCTCGTCCAGGAAAAGCGCTACGGGCCTGGCTTGCATGGGTCAACAACAACTTCCCACAAGCAACCCTGGTACACCTTGTCAAGGCAGGTCTGATTCATTTACCCGATAAGGAAAGTACACCGGCCAGTTTTTCCGAACTGGGAGCTTTACTACGTAAACTTCGAATCGGATTTGGTAAACAACGTTATCTCTCGACTATTCGCGATCGCATTCACACCCTCGATCATGAGCACACCGATTCTTTAGATTCAACGGACTCGGTTATCGGAACCGATCGGAACGCCTATGAACAATTAGAAAAACTGGTCGAATCCCTCATGGCCATATCCGATTCTGCTACCGACACTTCAGCAACATTACTGATTGCTGCCAAACAATTTCTGGAAAGCTCAGCACGATCGGTCAGCCAGCTGGACCACTTTGCAAGTCAGATGCTCATCGACCATCTTGATAACATCATTCACTGGATTCAGCACAGTGAATTAAAAACAGCAATCGATGCAACACGATGGCTCGACAAGCTTGTTCTGGAAACAAGGGTACTTGGTAGCGGACCACGTCCAGGATGCCTGCACGTAGACAGCATCTACTCCGGTGGCCACAGCGATCGCAGACATACTTATATCTTAGGGTTGGATGATCGGCGATTCCCCGGACCGGGACAGCAGGATCCACTGTTACTCGATCGGGAACGCAGAAAATTGTCAGATGAAATTCCTACTTCATCCAGTCGAATTGAAAATCGTCTGAACCAACTGAAACATCTGTTTTTTCGACTGAGAGGCACCTTGACACTGAGTTTTTCTTGTCACAACGTGCTGGATGATCGTGACATGTTTCCAAGTCCGATCCTGCTTCAGGTTTACCGAATTCTTTCCGGAAATCCTGAAGCAGACCAGGAAGAGCTGATCGTCTCTCTTCCCAAACCCATATCCTTTGCTCCAAATCCAGAGACCTCTGCTCTGGATACATCTGAATGGTGGCTCTGGCGACTTTCAACCAACGAAAGTGTTGCCCACGCCAACTCTCTGATTCTCGATACCTTTCCAGATCTCAAACATGGTCAATTTGCTATCGAACAGAACCTTCGAAATGAGTTCACCCCATATGATGGTCACGTCACTGCAGCGGGAACGAACCTGGATCCTACGGCTGCCAATGGCCCTGTCGTGTCAGCAAGTCAATTACAAACCATGGCAACCTGTCCACGCCAGTTTTTTTTCCAGTACGCTCTGGACATCAGCCCTCCGGAAGAACTGATTCCAGGACCTACCAAGTGGCTCGACTCCATGGAAGTCGGTCGGCTGCTACACGAACTGTTTGAACAGTCCCTGAGAGAAATATCCGACCAAAAACGACTACCGGAATACGAACGCGATCACGAACGACTGCAAACGTTACTGAATGAGAAGATCACCCTTTGGAAACAGCATTTTCCACCTCGGCACGAAAGCAGTTTTCAGTCTCAGGTTCGTGAATTAAAACAAACGGCAGCTACCTTTCTGCGTGAAGAAGAGAACTTCTGCAAAGAACAAAATGCTTCTCCTGTGTACTTCGAGGCATCGTTGGGTCTGCCTCCAGGAGAAACAACAACTCCCCTCGACCATGAAGCAGCCGTTGAAATAAAACTATCAAATGGAAAAACCATTGCCACAGGTGGACGGATTGACCGAGTTGATCGCATCGGAGAGGAAACACTCAACACCTTTGCTGTATGGGACTACAAAACCGGAAGCGATTATGAATACAAGCAATCCGACCCTTTGCAACAGGGACGCAAACTGCAACCCTACCTTTATCTCAGTATGGTTGCGCACCGACTCCGAGAAACCATTTCTCAGGATGCACAGATTGTTTATTTTGGTTTCTTCTTTCCAGGGTCACGTGCTGCGGGAGCAAGATTCCGTTGGACACCAGAACAGCTCTCACATGGTAACACCATCCTGCAACTGCTTTGTGACAGTATCGCATGTGGATCATTCATAGCCACAACAGACAAAAAAACCTGTGATTTTTGTCCTTATATTGAAGTGTGTGGAGACGTCGATCGTGTCACACAAATCAGCAGGAACATGCTCGATCTCCCGGAAAACACCATGCTCAAATCACTTCAACAATTAAGACAGAGTACTCCATGACAAGCCGACTCCTGTAATTTATGTGTAATAAAGTAACTCAACATGACATCACCTGTGTTACCACACGATCATGAATATCGCAGACAAATAACCGAGCAACTGGATAAAACCCTCTTGGTCGAAGCTGCTGCAGGAACCGGAAAAACAACCGGCATGGTCGATCGTATGGTAAGCCTGCTGCGAAATGACCAATGCCGTATCGAAACACTCTCAGCTGTCACCTTTACACGAGCTTCCGCAGCTGAACTGCGATCACGATTTCATTCTCAACTGGAACGTGCTGTGCGCACGGCAAACGGAAAGGAAAAGCAGCTCCTCACACAAGGATCCGAACATGTAGATCGGTGTTTTATTGGCACCATTCACGCGTTCTGTGCGCGTATTCTGCGTGAACGGCCCATCGAAGCAGAAGTAGACCTGGCGTTCCGTGAACTGGAACCCTCCGAGGATCTGCAAATGCGGCAGGATGCTTGGTCTGAGTATGTTGCTGATTTATTTGAAAAACGCAGTCCGCTACTGGAAGAACTTCCTCCTCTCGGTCTGGAAATCGGACAATTACGTGAAGCGTTTACACAGTTTGCAGATTTCCCAGACGTAGACAACTGGCCAGCCGAAAAGGTCACTTTTGACCTGTCTGACATTCAACACTCCATTGGTCAGGTTCAAAATTATATTCAGCACATGCGTGAACTAACGCCTTTTCCCGAAGAACGTGGCACGGACAAGTTGATGGACACTTTTGAACGGCTTATACGCTTGGAGCGTTTGAGAGACCTGGATCAGATTCCTGAATTCATGGACCTGGTGAACCAGTTTAAACCGACAACTCATTGTACTCAAAAATACTGGCCCGATGGACAGGGAAGACAGGAACGGGACCGCTGGAAAGAATTTTGTGACCAGGTAGCCGGACCATTGCAAACACGCTGGAGGGAAATGCGTTACGCAACCGTCATGCACATCTTGAAGCAAGCCATCGCAACGTATGATCGGGTCCGAAGCGACAATGCCGTACTCAACTACCAGGATCTCCTGATGAAGACGGCTGCATTACTACGAAACAACCCCTCAATCCGCCAGTATTTCCGTCGACGCATCACACATCTGCTTGTGGATGAGTTTCAAGATACGGACCCCGTCCAGGCAGAGATCATGATGTACCTCACTGCCGATGATAGCTTGGAACAGGATTGGCGGAAATGTCGTCCCGTCCCCGGATCACTATTTGTCGTGGGAGACCCCAAACAGTCGATTTATCGTTTTCGGAGAGCCGACATTGTCACCTACAACAAGGTCAAGGAAATCATATGTGACTCAGGTGGAGTGACCGTTCCGCTCACAACGAATTTCCGCACCGTGAGCCCTTTGGTAGACTGGATCAACTCGGTATTTAAATCCACTTTTCCGGTCGAGGCAGATACCTACTCTCCGGCTGGTGTGTCGATGCAGACAGGGCGGCAGCAAACCCATGAAGGGACCCTCGGCGGCATTCAAACTCTCGACATCCCGGAAAAGATAAAACCTAAAGAACGGGTTGTGTATGAAGCCTCATTTATTGCACGTTTCATTCGAAATGCTATCGATTCAGGGCAAACGGTCCCACGCAGCTCAAAAGAGCTGGAAGCAGGAATTCCCTCTACCGCACTTCCAAGCGATTTCATGATTGTAACCTGGGAAAAGAAACACCTGTTCGACTATGCCCAGGCTTTACAGAAACTGAAAATTCCGCATTCGGTAACCGGAGCCAGTGCTTTGAGCCAGGTGCACGAACTTTCACTTTTACTGACTTGTCTGAAATCACTTGCTGAACCGGAAAACCCGGTACTTCTGGTTGCCGTTATTCGTGGACCGCTCTTTGGTATTCCGGACGATCAACTGTACGCATACAAGGTTGCTGGTGGCCGTTTTTCGTTCCACGCAACCATACCTGAAAACCTTCCGTCAAAGGTGGCTTCCTCTCTACTGAATGCCTTCTCCAAATTGAAACAGCATTCTCTCTGGCTGTCCCGGTTACCCCTCGTTTCTGCAATCGAACGCATCGCGTTCGACCTCGGATTACCCATGCTGGCTCTGTCCAGACCCGGTGGCCATATTCAATCAGGAAGCATGTTGAAAGCATTTGAATTACTACGATCGATGCAATCTGACTTTCATTCTCTCGAAGACTTAACCACCGCTCTGGAAACCCTGATCGACCGACAAACAGAAGTCGATGGTGTACCTGTACGCCCTTACGATGAACCGGGCGTTCGCGTCATGAATCTGCATAAAGTTAAAGGGCTGCAAGCCCCTGTTGTTTTCCTAGCAGGATCAACACCTCTCAAAGAACACCCTGTAAAAATACACGTGGATCGCTCAGGAAACCGCGTCAATGGTTACCTTGCCATTTCGGAGTCCTCGGGTAAAAATCGTCACGCTTCGACTCTTGCCCAACCGGTCAACTGGCATACCCTCGAAAAGAAAGAACGCCGATTTGAGCAAGCCGAGAAGAATCGACTGCTCTACGTAGCTGCAACCCGAGCAGGAACACAGGTTGTGGTAACTCAGCGTTTAACCTCTCGACCGAGTTCCCAACCTCCACCCTGGGATTTTTTCAGCCCCCATCTCGATACTTCTCCTTCCCTGCATGAAGTGGCCCCACCACCTTTACAGTCACCAGAAACCGTTGAGGTAGCCTCTGAAGACATCCACCTAGCCAGAAAAGCAATCTCCAATCGATGGGAGACAAGTTCAAAACCAAGTTACGGAACGGTGGCTTCCAAAGAGCTGACGATGCGAGATTCAAAACGGCCTCGCACCTCTGGAAACGGAGAACATGGAACCGAATGGGGAACACTGATTCATCTTCTGCTGGAGTCAGCTATGCGTCAACCTGAGGCTGACCTCACCGCGTTTGCGCGCAACAATCTCGAACAGCTCGGGCTCTCGACAACCCTTACTTCTAAAGCAACGGCAACGGTAAGTCGTGTCATGAAAGCCGCTTTCTGGAAACGTGCCCAGGCCAGCGATACGTGCTTTGTCGAAATTCCCTTTCAGCATCAGCTTTCACCTAAACCATCGGACAGCGATACCCCGACACTGGTTCGAGGAGTGATTGACCTGGTATTCCGTGAACAAGCCGGCTGGGTCGTTGTTGATTACAAAACGGATACTGTCCAGGAAGGCGATCAGGAACAACTGGCCGATTACTATCGGAATCAAGTTGAGCAATATGCCACAATATGGGAACAGATGGTGGGCGCCGCGGTATGTGAAAAAGCACTGTTCCTCACCACGACTGGACAATATGTCATTCTCTAACACCTTTCAACGCTCCCACTTGATCCTTCTGCCGCGGAGATGATTTACCAACAGGTACCTGGCAATATCGTTTGCCTGTTTGAATGAAAGCAACCACATCACACGTCGGACGGGAAAATGGTAAACCTTCCATTTCCACAGGACTGACGCATCAAAGCTGCAGGCCAGGCCCCATTAACGGGCATTCGTCACTACCGTATTTTAATCCTTACAGGGACTGGAATATCTCTTCCAGCTGAATTCGGCTAGCACAAGGATGTCTGCTACCTATACGACATGGGCTGCAGATCGGTAACGGTCTGAAACCACACTTCGCAAGTGAAAGGGTCTCTTAAACGAATCCGGAATAAGGAGTCCTTGGCAAAGGAGACCCTCCAACGGTTCCTGACGTGAGCATCAATAGACCTTTTGTACGTTACGCCGTACAACGGGATACCAGGCATCTATCTTTTTTACCATCGCCTCCACAATATCGGGATGCCGTGATGCAAGGTTTCTACATTCGTGTGGGTCCCGGGCAAGATCAAACAGCTGAGGACGTTTCTCTGTCCTCGGATGTGTCGTCTGATAGCGATTGACTTCACCATCATAGGTTAACAGCAACTTCCATTGATTTTCGACACACCAGCGATAAAGCAACGTTGCTTCTGGATTTTCCAAGTCCGCTATATCATGCGCAAATCCTTCTCCAAAGACAGCTTCACGATCGATTCGGGTCTCTTCGATTAAATGATCCAATAGATTGATGCCCGGGCTCGGAACAGAACGCGCTCCGGTTGCTTCCAGAATGGTAGGAAACAGATCGATGCTGCTTATCCTTTCCTGTCGTTCTTGCGGACGAATCTTAGATGGCCAGGAAAAAAGAACGGGCTGACGCACTCCTGCTTCATAGGGCGTCTGTTTTGAACGAGGAGCGTAACCGCGATTTTCAGGATCCTGAATCCAGCCATTGTCTCCCACATAAATGATTAGCGTATTGTCACGTATCTTTTTAGTTTCAAGGTACCCTATTAATGAGCCACAGGTCTCATCAAACCATTCACACATCGCATAATAGTTTGCAATCGATACCGGATGATAATCCATATATTTTTTCACGATACGATGAGGAGGCGTATGTGGTGTATGGGGCATAAATGGTGCATACCACATAAAAAAAGGGGCGTCTTGTTTGATCATTTGATCTATAAAATCCTTACATGGTTGCAGTCCCTCTCTTCCGATCTTCAAGCCCTCATCACCGTGTCGGCCACCGGGATTGGGAAAACCTCGCGTCATACCATGAGTAAAACCACCCCGTTTAAAACTTCCTTCCCACCACTTTCCGCTCTGATGGCTGAAATATCCTTTTTCATGTAGAAGTGAAGGGAGCGTCTGCCATTGATCTATTTTGGAAATCAGTTGTGCGCGGCGCTTAATCGCGAGGTCAGAACCACGTGGCGCATACTTCGGAGATGGGTCGTTGCCAGTAACCCCGTGTCTGTGCGCATATTGTCCGGTAATCAGTGACATCAGTGATGGACGACACAACGCGGTGGGAACATATCCGTGACGAAAAACCGCGCTTTCACTGGCCAGGCGGTCCAAATTAGGTGTTCTGATATCAGGATGGCCCATAAAAGAATAATCGGTCCATGCCTGATCATCACTGATAATAAGCAGAACATTGGGCTGAGCGTATGACACCACAATCTGGAAACACCAAACGAGGGTCGCTGCCGGTATGATACGATGCATGCCACGCTCCTCTCAAACGGTTGATTGAAATCCTACAGATAGATTCCGTGTTATTTAATCCTTCTCAAACCAGCATCCTACCAACCACTACAGAGCGATCGACACATGATATACAGGTGATATCATTC
>CAXEIY010000069.1:0-29967 GCA_963996245.1 uncultured Planctomycetia bacterium
CGATCCATTCCCGCTTCGTCTGGATTTGGAAGATCTGTTTGGAGTGGTAAATCAACGTTGGTGAGAAGGTGATAGGGTGCGTTTGTTTCCTGCTGACGGATCCAGTTTTCCAAGGGCTCTGTAAGCGTCGGGTTCACAGAAGAAAGGTACCATGCGGCAGATGTAATTCCAGTTGATTGGAACCATGATGCGAGAACTGAGAAATCATTTGTTCGTTGCAGAGGCTCTTGATGGGTATGGATAAGTTCCGGAATCTTACAACCGTGATTGTTCGAAGAACGCTGCTCGGCTGTGGTGTTAACCACGGTAAAGATACCTGCTTTGAGCCGGCTATTTCCGACATCGACGGCGACAAGGTGTTCAGTGTTCATCGTCTGGTACAGAAGTTCAAGAAGGTTCCTGAAATGACTGGTGAGACAAGTGAGGAGGAATTTGGTGGATTTCTGGGGGACCATTCGGCTGAAGTTGAGCGAGGTGATCGTTTATTTGATGCACCAACGTTGATAAGCCTTGTCCAGTGACAGCAGAAATTCCCAAAACGTTTTGACCTGTTTTGGCTTCTAATTGTAGCCGGATCTCGTCTGAAACAGGAATCTCAGACTTGGTTACAGTAATGATCTCGGGTCGTTTAGAGAGTTCAGGATCATGTAACTCGAGTTCCCGACGAATGGCATAGTAGTTTTCTATAGGTTCTGTGTTGTCGGTGGGTGATGGTTCAACCAGGTGTACCAGAATTCGGGTTCGTTCAACATGTCTGAGGAATTCGTGTCCTAGCCCGGCTCCCGCGTGTGCACCTTCAATCAGGCCAGGGATATCGGCTACCACGAATCGATGTTCATAGGACGATTGCACAATACCAAGATTGGGATATTTGGTTGTGAAAGGATAGTTGGCAATTTCAGGCTGCGCTCGAGAGATACGACTGAGCAAAGTGGATTTTCCCGCATTGGGTTTGCCAATCAGTCCTACATCGGCAATGACCTTTAATTCCAGCTCGATCCAGCGTTCTTCACCGGATTCACCGGGCTCCCATTCCCGTGGTGCCCGATTGGTTGAAGTGGCGAATTCCTTGTTTCCTCTTCCCCCTTTGCCGCCACGCGCAACGGTAACTTCATCTCCGGTGTCGTTCATGTCACGAATCGTATGCCCCTGGTCACGGTCACGAACAATGGTGCCCGGAGGGACTTCAATGGTAAGATCCTGTCCATTTCGTCCGTGACGAGATTTTCCCTGGCCGTGCGCTCCGCGTTCTGCATGCCAGTGTTTTCGATTTGCAAGTGATGCGAAACTATCAACTCCCTGCGTGGCACAAAGTCGCACGGAGCCTCCTTTACCACCGTTCCCACCGTTGGGTCCACCGCGAGGAACGTACTTTTCACGCCGGAAGCTGAGACACCCCTGACCCCCGTCTCCACCTCGAACGAAGATAGTAACACGGTCAACAAACATCGTAGTTGTTGGGCCTCAGGGGCAAAAAAGCAATTCTTTGCTTTCAAGCTGTTGTGACAGCAACAAGAAATAAGAACTATACAAACCAAGGAACGATCAAACGCTCAGAGTTAATTGGTCATCACGTTGACACGGCGACCGTCTCGGTCAAAGTAAACGGTTCCAGGGGACAGAGCGAAAAGAGTGTCATCCCGTCCACGACCAACATTTCGTCCCGGGTGAAACTTGGTACCACACTGTCTAATCAGAATGTTTCCTGATGTAACGGCCTGTCCGGCGTAACGCTTCACCCCGCGTCTCTGGCCATTAGAGTCACGACCATTTCTGCTGGAACCCTGGCCTTTTTTGTGTGCCATTGCTGTCCTCAATTTTTACAGTACGAATACAAAAATAACTCTGCGAACCAGCTACATATGAGAGGAAGCCAGCGGTGTAACCTACCAAGCTCGATAGATCCATTGAAAAGTGCCAGGAAGAATTTCTTCTTCTTTTTCGAACAACTCATCACCTGGACGCCAGAAATTTAATTGTAACGTTTTTCTCTGAGTCTGTCGTTGTCCATTTTCATCGGTGACGATTTTAAACCCGTTAGACAAACCATGTACCAGAATACGGAAATAATCTGTTTTGGGATCCACCTCTTCCCAGGTGGCTATTCCATAGGTCGAAACATCTGGACCACGTTCTGGTGTAGGGGGAATGAGATCAACGATGTTTGCAGAGTTCTCCCACTTTCGATTGGGATCTTCCCGCTGAGCAATAGCTGCAAGTGCTACCGGCATGACCTTGTCCTGATAAACATGTTTCGTGTCCATCGATACAAGTGTGAATTCAGGGATGAATAAGACGGGTTTACTGGTTCGGTTAGTGACCCGGTACGCGAGATACCAGATTCTTTTCATCTGGATCTTGCCATTATCGCCGGGAACTTGCACTAAGAGGAATCGTGGTTGTTTATATGCAAATTCAAGTGCGTAAATTTTATCCATCGCACGCCGTTCAGATTGTAAGATCTGTGGTGCAACTATCGTTTCGACACCTTTGGCCAGTATCCTTGGCGATGGAGTGTTATCTTCCTTGTTTTCCTGGGCCAGGGAAATACCCGGCATCCATATCGTCGCGCTCAGGATCAGCCCCCAAAAACCTTGTGGTATCGTTTGATTCGAAAACATGGTTTTCCTCATGGATTTTACCGAACCCTTCTTACGACAGTGGGGTACAGGAAATAAGCGTTGTCGGTCAATCCGGATTTGCCGGGCCATACGGACAATTTCCCCTATTTCGTTGCTTGAAATGCCTATTAGAGACTATATCCGATTGGGCTTACCCTGGTCAACGGGGTAAAGTGTGCAACACAGGAAATTTGGGTGGTGCGAGACCGTATTTCAGGGCTTCATGAACGGGTATTTACGTAGTAAATCGTAGTACCTTGTTATTTTGAGTTTGTTAGGTAATTAGTGTCAATGAGTTTCTTTATGATTAAACATTAGGTGAATTCAAAGTTTCAAACGGCATTTTGAATGATCCTGTAAAACGGAGGAGCAGGATGAATGACAACGGATACCTGTTTTTCAAAGGACTCCAAGATCCGGGTCAGTGATACATGTGAAGCAAAGAAAAGCTGACGGTGATCGGTAACGGTGGTTGGTTACAACCTGGATTTGACAGAGTATGTTCCATGCACAGGAAACATCCTTTTATCCGTCACACGTCTATGACGGTCCGTCGGATTGCTCGTGCGGAATTCCTTTAATCATGATCAGTCCAACAGCGGTGAGCAGGATTCCTGTTACCAGTAACCAGGACAGCGTTTCACGAAATAATAAAACGCCGGTCAAACCCCCCATTGCGACCTGAGAGACACCTACTAAATTGGCTTGTAGAACCGGTAGGAGTTGCAGAGATTTTGCGAGTGTGAAGAAAGCGATTGCGTTAAAAACACCTGCGGCAAGCATGATGAGGTAATCTGTGATGCTAGTATCCACCAAGATAGCCAAGCCATTTTGTGTCAGGGTAATCGTTCCCAGGCAAAGTAATCCGGTTCCACTCATGAGAAAAAGGATAGTTGAAAGGCAATATCCTTGTTTGACATAGTGTCTTAATAGTGCATTGCTTGAACCATATGCGAATCCCGCAATGCTTGCAGCAAGTATCGCCATCGCAAGATAGAAGGGTTGAAGGTCTGGAAGATTCGAACCGGGACCGGACGGATTTTGATGTGCAGCAATGCTTAAGATAAGGATCGCTCCAATCAAGACAGCCATGGCAAAAAGAGACCGTGAATGGAGTTCTTCTTTAAGGTAAACAGGACCAAGCAACGCACCGCTTAACATGATGACGCCGAAGGTCAGTGGAATGGTGACGGCCAGTCCGATCTGTCCCAGAGACCATTGGAAAGTTACATTACCGCCAAGTTGCATGAAAATGGAAATGGCAATTACAGGTAGTATCCATCCCAGAGACCGAAAAGTTTGTTTTCCTCTCCTGGCACGAATCATAACGGCGATGCCAGATAAAAAGAAAATGGGAAATGCCTTCATCAACGATACCCAAATGGGATCACATCGAGTTGATAATTCTCTAAGACATATGTTCGATGTCGTGTAGGCAAAAGAGGAAGCGATACCAAAGAAAACCCCCCAATGTCGGCGGTCTTCCGATTTCAGTTGTTGGATCGATGTTCGTAGAAAGTAAGCCATGCATTGATTTTAGGAAACCTGGCTGGAACGGGAAGCCCTGCTTTGTAGTAGTGATCGAGGGCATCGGCATAGCGTTCAGCTGTACTTCTCGTTTATGATCTTCCTATCTGCAGCGAGAAACGATTGCTGGAAGTTGTATCTCGTCGCGAGGATCCCTCACGCATGTCCTATCAAACCCTTAAAAGAGTATTGGGCGAATCGAGTCTCGAACGTAAATGTCGTTTTGCGTTCGGGATGGCGATGCTCGTATTAATTGGGGGCAGTTTTTATATTTACGGCTCGTTTACTGAAAACCAGTACAAGGACGAGATTCGTAATCAGAATTTGTTTACGGGCCGGCATCTTACCAGTTCATTATTGGCCAAGGCTCACTGGAAAGGCTTGGAGACAGAGCCAAACAGCCATGAAGAGATTGAAGATATATGGCAGGATCTCAATCGTGAAGAGATTAAAGGTATCGGTACAAAACTGGTAGATCTTGATACCGCGCAAAGAGATTATCAGGAAGTAATCGATCAGCTGCTTGAAGAGGGTGAGCACCTACAGCCAACTCCTTCCTCTGGAAGATATGATTATCAGTATCTTCAGGTTGTGCGTGCAACAGAGGTTTGTCTCGGCTGTCATGCTTACAAGGCGCTCGATGTCAAGCCGGTGGTACAGGAAGCCGGTGCGTTGATGGCAGTTGCTGATATCCGATTCCCAGAACAATCGATGCTCAGTTTTAGTCGTGCGATCTTAATCTCGTCGGCCATTTTCACTTTTTCTCTTGCGATGTTGCTGGCCTATTTCATCGTACGTTATGTGATCGTAAAACCGCTCAAGCATCTGAAAGACGTGAGTGATGAAATATCGAAAGGCAATTTGAATTTGCGTAGTGATATTAATACTGGAGATGAATTTGAAGAGCTCAGTCACGCATTTAATCGTATGCTTCGTTCACTGGTCCACATGCAGCAGCAGTTACGGCGGGTGAATGAAGATTTAGATGCCAAGGTCGATCAACTGGCACAGGCAAACATGGCGTTATTTGAGATGAATCGTCTTAAGGGTGACTTTCTTGCTACCGTCAGTCATGAACTACGTACTCCCCTGAACAGCATCTTGGGGTTTAGCGAGGTGTTGGACACCAGTGAAAAATTGTCGAACAAACAGCATCATTGGATTCACAATATACAGAATTCAGGAAAAATGCTGTTAGCATTGATAAATGATATTCTCGATCTTGCAAAAATCGAGAGTGGAAAAATGGACCTACGCATTGAAGAATTTTCCTTGTCCGATCTTCTAGAAGGGGTTGTCAGCATGGTGAGGCCCCTTGCAGAGAAGAAGAACATCGATCTTGACTACCGGATGGATGCCGCGCTTCCCCTGCTCCGTCAGGATGCACCTAAGATGAAGCAGATTGTCGACAATTTGGTATCTAATGCAGTTAAGTTCACTCCTGAGGGAGGGCGTGTCCAGATTGAGGCAGAACATGATAAAGACCAATTGTTGTTGCGAGTAAGTGATACTGGAATCGGAATTGTAGAATCCGATCAGGAATTGATTTTTGAAAAATTCCGGCAAGGTTCAGCGGTAAGATCAGAAGATGACTGGGCTGCACGTGAGGTATCCGGAACCGGGTTGGGTTTATCCATTGTCAAAGAATTATGCAGGTTACTTGAAGGCGAAGTCAGTGTTCGGAGTGAGCTAGGCAAGGGAAGTGTGTTTACAGTTCGATTACCGGTTTATTTGAATGAAAAACCAGCGATGGAGCCTGATCCAGGTTTGTCTAACAAGGAACCTGAGAGGGTCGGTGAGTCTTCATCAGCTTTTTTGGAGACAACGGCTGTTCAGTCTGACTGAATGGTTAATATTTACGGTTACGTTGTCGGTTTCCCCAATCAGCTATCCAAAATCAATGTTACGTTAGTTCCGCCACAAGATGTGAGATATCAAAGAAAATATGAGTGTCAATCGTTCTCTCCAGTCATCGATAGAAGTTAGACTTTTTACCGATGGCGCCTGTAGCGGAAATCCTGGTCCAGGTGGCTGGGCTTATATTCTTCAGCATGGTCAGAGTGGAAAAGAGAAACGCGATTCAGGATCTGAACTCGAAACGACAAATAATAGGATGGAATTATTAGCTGCCATCAGAGGACTGGAAGCGCTTCACCGTTCGACTTATGTCGAACTGGTTACCGATAGTTCTTATGTTGCAAAAGGGATTACTGAGTGGATGCAGAAGTGGAAGTCTAATGGATGGCAGCGTCGTGAAGGAAAAAAAATGAAACCTGTCAAGAATGAAGATCTCTGGCGTCAGATGGACGCGCTTTGTTCGGATCACAAAGTACAGTGTGTGCAGGTTCGAGGGCACACGGGGCATCCAGAAAATGAAGCATGTGACCGCATGGCTGTGGAAGCATATCAGGAAATGGTTCGTGGCGATGTGCAGTAAAATAAGGATAGAAGAATTCAAGAAAAGACCGTGGAAAGGGATGTTACTTAAGGCTCAGTTTGAAAACGGAAACGATCTGTAAACTGGATTTCCGAAACAGTACTGACACACAGAAGAGGGTTCGCGATGTCTCGTTGTTTTTCTGGCTTGTGGCCAGCCATGGTCACTCCGATGAACCAGAAAGGAAAGCCATGTGTTCACGTACTAGAACAGCTGGTAGATCTTTTCGTGGAACAGAATTTGGATGGACTATACCTTCTGGGTTCCACGGGTCAGGGGCCGCTGCTGTCTATTGAGGATCGTTGTTTAGTTGCTCAAAGGGTTGTCGAGTTTGCAGCGGGACGTATTCCCATCATGGTACATGTTGGGTCCATTACTACCGAGGACTCTGTAACGCTTGCAAAACACGCTGAGACAATTGGAGCCGATGCAGTTTCAAGTGTAGCTCCCTACTACTATGGCCATACCGATGTGGCGGTTTTCGAACACTATCGTTTAATTGGTGAAGCCACGCGATTGCCCATGTTTGTGTATCACCTTGCATCGATTAACCGTCTTCATCTGTCCGCTAAAGACTATGTAGCCAGGTTAATGGAATTACCTCATATCAGCGGGATGAAGTTTACGGATCATAATCTTTATCAACTAGGTTTACTCAATCACCATTCAGCGGGAAAACTACAGATTTTCAGTGGGGCGGATGAATTGCTTTGCCAGGCTGTTGTAAGTGGTGCTGTTGGCGCTATTGGCACCTTTTACAATCTGTTTGGTCCTTGTTGTCGAGACGCACGAGAATCAGTATTACAGGGAAACATTCAGAATGCCCAGCTGTTCATGATGCAATTTCAATCGGTGGTCGAGCAAGTACTTGACCGTGGTGACGTTTGGGGATTTTTACGTCGAGCCATGTATTTGCGCTATGACCTAGATATAGGAATGCCACGTGCCCCACTGGGAGTGTCTCTAAATGAGTGGAAAGACGAGGAAATTCGTGTTTTGATAGACCGTGTTTTCGATGCTATCGCGATGGACTGAATGCGACAACAATCGTTCGGGGGTCTTCAAACACACCGCGTGTTTATTTCAGCAACAGTAGTTAGTAATAAGTTTCTGGTAAAGCGAGGTTCCTAGGTTCAGCTGTTCAAGCTCAATCCATTCATCGGCCGTATGGGCCTGTGCGATATTTCCCGGACCGATTACAACGACCGGCATGTGCTGGCCAAATACCATACCATCCGTCCCATAGGAAACGGTATGCGCCGTATTTTGATTTGAAACTTGTTTGACTGTTTCCACGAGTGGGTGATCGGGATTGGTATAGAGTGGTTTCCCGGTGTACTTCAACTCAAGTTCCAGATCGTTTTCCTTAGCACACTTTCGCACCCGGTCAAGAAGGAGTTCTACTTCCTGCCCTGGCATCGGACGGTAATATACGGTTGCGACACTTTGGGGTGACGTAATATTTAAGATACCGTTGTGATCGTTAATACCAATATTCCATCCGGCAGTTGGTGGATCGAACTCGTCGTTACATTGCTCTTTCTGTTGGAGTTCGTGGTAGATGTCGGTCATGGCAGCCAGAAAAGGTATGGTTTTAAGATTGGCGTTGATTCCTTCATTGGTACTGCTGTGTGCCGCACGACCGGTTGCCGTTGCTGTGATAGCTACCGTTCCCTTGTGAGCATAGACGACTTGTAGTTGTGTGGGTTCACAGATAATCCCAGCGGATTGCGGTATTTCTTTGAATATTTCAGAACGATCAGCAACCTGTTGTGCGCCTCCGTAACCAACCTCCTCATCTGCAGTACAAACCACATAAATGGGATTCTTGAGATCAGAGTGATTAAAGGATTCAGACGCAGCTATGGCGCATGCTACAGGCCCTTTCATATCGCAGGCGCCGCGTCCGTAGAGCTTGCCGTCCTGTTCCAATGGTTCGAATGGATCGTCCAATTTCCAACCTTCAGCTGGAACGGTATCAGTGTGTCCGAAAAAGGATATTCCTCCGTTTCCGGATCCTTTTTTCCCGATAATGTTGACTTTCTGGATGCCTGCTGCATCTTGGTATTCGACGCGTTCTATTTCGAATTCCTGCTCACGCAGCTTCTGTTCGACATAGTCAGAAACATCTTTGTTGGACATATAACTTGGAGACCGACGACGGATCAGTTCTTTGGTGTATTCTAGTGTTTTCATAAAATCCTCGATCGGATGGACAATCAGTTTCAATAATTTTGTGGAGCATACAGTATACGTAGCTCAGCTTTTGCAGAGAACGGGTTGCCGGTATTTTTACCATTTTGTGCATGATGAGGCGGTAACAATTGCAGGCGTGCTTTATGGATAGACGTGGGGATTAGACTCTCACGATATAAAGTGTGTCGCGTTTTTTGAGGAGTGTTGTCACGCTCTTTTTTTGGACTCCTTGATCAAGGTATAGATAGGGAGACTTCATTTTTTTCGAAGCTTCGGTAACGAGTTCCAGGTCCGAGCAAGTTTGTGTTGCTAAAGTGATATCCTATTTAAAAAAAAACCCGGCTTGAAAAAGCCGGGTTTTCTGTTTCTGATAAGCGTCTGTTATCGAGAGACGCTCGCTCGTTGTGCTGTTTGGAAACTGGGCAGAGTGAGGCTTCCGTATATACGACGTGTGGCCGTTCGATGACCCTGTAGCAATTCAAACTGTTTTTTATGGATGGATGAGAAGGTATCCCATTGGTTTGCTACATTAATGAGCAAATTCGGTCTACCACCAGGTTGTCCTAGCCATCGCCTTAATTCCATTCTCGCTCGTCTTTGGCGACCTTTTTCCAGTGCAATTCTCTGGCGGTAGGGGAGGCTAGTCGTTTCCTGATCAACATTTTCATAACTTCTGGTTCTGATGGCATGCAGTTTAACAATTGCTTCATTGGCTCTCGTGGCGGCATCTCTCGCCTCTACGGCTGCATCCTTGGCATTAATCAATGTTTCCTGAAATCGTGTCAGATTTTCAGTATTCACAACGTTCGCATTCTTGTTATCGGAATCCGAACGGTCTTCACCTGATTGTGCAAAGCAAAATGGGGTCATGATACCAACGATCACAAGCGCTCTTACCATGATATGCATGGTTCTGCCTCCAAGACGACATACGGGTTGGGTCGAGTTAATAAGTCAATATGTTTGGTCCGCTCCTACGTAATTCTTCGGTTAACAATGGGTTCTTTATTGAGCTTGTTTTACCTCATGATGTAGCGCCTTGGATTGCGGTACGGACGGTTTGGTAAGAAAAATCACCGTTATTTTCTCACGTATTGCTGTAAACCCTTTGTGAATTGCCAATTTGGTGTTGGTGGTCAGTACTGGTTTGTGTTGAGGGATGCCCCTGCTTTTTACAGTTGTTGTGGGATAGCTCGCCGGTACTTGGTTTTTTTCTGTTCGACTGCTGAAAAATGTTCAGTAACGGCGTCGTAGCAACACAAAAATGCCATAATGGCATGATCGTGTTGCAGTTAAAATAAGCACAATATAAGTGCCAATATGGCAGTTGTGTTTCTGATAGCTTAGGGAATAAATCCAGTACTACCACGAAATGTGGATTTCTATCAAATTATGTAACTTATTAATGACAATCAGTTTAAAACTTAATTACCGATTATTATTTGTGATATGAACAGAAGGTTTCGATAGTTGGCGCGATCCATGCATAATGTATTTTGTCGTCGACGAGCCATATGAAGAATAGCCAGTGAATGGTTTATTTACGTGGAAGATCTATCCTTAAAAAAATGAGGAGTATGCCATGTTATCTTTTCCAGCTAATCGACGTTTTGAGATTTCACGGGAAGACGTCCAAGATCGCTATAATCGGGAGCGGAATGGTCCCTTTCATTCCGGGCTTTCGAGTCCGAGATACATGGACGACATGTCGGCCCTGTTTCCGGTTGCGCTTTGGGAAGATCTGACGGGATATCATCTGGAATTGGATGTTCCAGGAATGGTCAAGGAAGATATCGACCTGACATTAACCGGTAATGTGTTTCGAATTTCCGGTAGTCGAAAACTATCTGAAGATCGAAAATATTATCTGAATCAATGTCATTACGGGCAGTTTGAAAGGGTAATTAATTTGCCCGAGAACATAGATGATAAAGCGATACGTGCTGAACTAAACCAGGGAGTATTGCACATTCATTTAAAAAAGAGTCCGGATTCTCAGCCGAGAGAGATCTCCGTGCATGAGGGATAGCAATTGTTTTCACAGCATCCGGGTAACTAAATAGGTCACGATATCCTAGTGAGTGCTACGGAGTGTGGCGTGTTATCGACTTAATTAATGGTGGACTACACCCACGCTCCGAGCTCAATCACATAAGGTGGCCATAGGTTTCCCCCGGTACGGTCTTTTTGGGCTATGCGTGTTTTACTCAGACACGGGGGGAAGCAGACTGGTTGCCGGCACAGTAGGTTGGGCCTTGAGAAGTTGGCGTTGTGCCTGAGTACTTTGTCCTAGACCGTGAAGTTTGATAAAACCAATCGCTGCCGCATGATCAAATTGATCCCCTGTTTCATAGGTTGCCAGTGCTTGTGAATACAAGCTGTGGTCACTACTTCTTCCTTCGATGGAGCAGACGCCCTTGTATAAACGCATACGTACTTTGCCGCTCACGTAACGTTGATTAGAGGCGACAAATGCCATCAGGTCCTGGTGCAATCCGGTAAACCAAAGCCCATTATAAATGATATCCGCTATTTCTTGGCTGACTTGTGTTTTGAATCGCAACGCCTCTTTTGACAAGGTTAAGTATTCAATTTCACGATGTGCGGCATGAAGGATGACGGCGGCCGGTGCTTCGTAGAGTTCTCGACTTTTGATACCAACCAGCCGATTCTCAACGTGATCAATTCTTCCAATGCCGTGTGTTCCTCCCAGCTCGTTTAGCTGTGAAATAATCGCTAGCCCGTCTTCACGCTGCTCGTTGAGTGCGATTGGTTTACCTTGCTCAAACTCGACTTCTATCAACGCTGGTTCATCCGGAGCATCGGTTGGGTTTGAAGTCCAGTTATAGGCTTCGGATGGGGGTGCCACCCATGGATCTTCCAGAACTCCGGCTTCACACGATCTGCCCCAGATGTTCTGGTCAATGCTAAAGGGGTTTTCCGTAGTTACCGGGACAGGAATATTATGTTTCTTTGCATACTCCATTTCTTCAGTACGAGTCCATTTCCACTCTCGAACAGGAGCGATGATACGAAGATCTGGCGCCAGCGTCTGGAAGCTGACATCAAAGCGAACTTGATCGTTTCCTTTTCCAGTGCAACCATGAGCAACAGCACTGGCTTCATACTCGCGCGCGGCATCGACCATGAGTTTTGCAATCAGTGGGCGGGCGAGGGCTGTGGCAAGTGGATATTTGTCCTCATAGAGCGCACTTGCTTTTAGCGAGGGCCACACGAAATAGTCTATGAACAATTCACGCGCATCAAATGTGACCGCTTCAATGGCACCACCTCGAAGCGCTTTTTCTCTGACCTCCTCTACTTCCTTTCCTTGCCCAAGGTCAACGGTGAACGCGATGACATCCATACCATAATGATCTTGAAGCCATGGTATAGCCACGGAGGTGTCCAATCCTCCACTATATGCAAGGACTACTTTTGGTTTTGTCATGAACGTTCTTTTTCTCCACAAGACTCTTGTCGCTTTTGAATATTATCACGTAACTCTGCAGCTAACTCAAATTGTTCGTTTTCGATGGCGTCTTCCAGTTGTTCTCTCAAGGTTGTTTCGATGTGGAATCGGTCACGTACCTGATTGTCCAGTTCATGAAGGCGTTGCACCAGAGAGTCTTCTTGAAACTGGTTTTCGAGGTTGTGATCACAATAGAAGGTCTTCATGTTTTCAAGAGATTCATGAATTACATCGAGTGCATCTTCGGGAGATTCTTTGTCGAGTGCTTTACCAACAGCAGCTTGAGCGCGATGGTAAATCACAAAACAACGAAATTGTTCATGTGCCAAAGTATACTGTTCATTGGGAGAATGTCGTTTTACGAAATCCATAAACGCCAGATTATGGTCTGCATCTCCAATGGCTTTGTCGTAGTCTTTGAGTGCAAGCCAGCAAACACGACGATGGTAGTATTGGAGAAATTCTCTATCGACATTCATACACTGTTCGTCATCAAGAAAAAAGGGTTCGTCAGGATGCGTGTCTACGAGATGTCGAAGGTAAGAAAAGTAGCTTTCGAAACCGTGCGGCTGCTCACCGTCCGGGCGCCCCAGGATTTCCATTTGCAGTAAGCCAAGGTCAAGGCGCATTTGCAGCACCGGTCGTCCATCCATAGTTTCAACCTGTCGGGCAATGACATCGCCCGGTTTGTAACGCCAGTCATCTAGGATGTCTTTTATGTCGCTGGTCATAGGTCGTCTGCAATCATGGTATCTTGATTGGATGGTACCGCTTCTTTTAGCAAAACACAAAGAGTTGTAAAGTACGTGGGTACTTCAAAGATTTGAAAATTCTAATGGCAACACGTCGGTATTATAACAACCGAAATAGGGTTTGCGTATGGGATATGTCTATGTAATTAAGGGCAGTGTTCATCATGTAGTTACTCGTGAAATTCGAGCTTGACAGAGGGTGTAAATTGTGGCTTGCAGTACAAGAAAAGGGTTTTGATGGCAAAAGGAAAGACTAAGCAGAGACCAATGCGGAAGCTAGGTTACACGAACGGATCGGACAAAGCATGAGAGCACCGGTTGCATTACTTTTACGTGCGTGTGCCCATCAGCGTACCGTTGATCAGTTTGGAAATACGTACCTTTTGGAGTTGGCCCAGTGTTCCGGTTTCACCGACAAACTGTACGGGCGCATACCGACATGCCGTTCCACGAAGGAGCGCCTGTTTGGAACCGGCATCTGGTTGGGGCTCTGACTTGCGATTTCCGAGTTGCCGTTTCAGAGGAGACTCCTGTTCGACAAGGACGTCCAACGTTGTTCCCAGCAGGGAATGAAAGTACTGAGAAGAAGTAGCGATTTCGATTTGTTGGAGCCGCCTCATGCGTTCTGTTTTGATAGGTTTTGGAATCTGTTCTTTCAGCAAAGCAGCATCGGTTCCCCTTCGAGGACTGAAGGGGAAGAGGTGTGTTTTTGAAAAACCAATCTGTTTAACGACATGACAGGTCTGTTGAAAATCATGTTCACTTTCTCCTGGAAATCCAACAATGATGTCTGTTGTCATGGCGGGGCGGTCCAGAATCTGATTGATTTGATCCACTTTTTTTAGGTAACTTCCGATACGGTATCGGCGGCGCATCGCGGTTAGAATACGGTCCGATCCACTTTGAAGTGAAAGATGCAGATGGGGGCATATCGATGGGTAATCTCTGAGCACCTTAAGGAAGTCGTCGGTTACTTCGGTAGCTTCAAGGCTGGAGAGTCGGATGCGCCAGGGTATCGGTATCGGTCGTTTGCAAAGTAGTTCAAGCAGATGCCAAAGACGACACCAAAGCTTCCGGGGTTTCCCACGGCTGAGATCAACTCCGAAATGTCCAAGATGAATACCGGTAAGCACGATTTCTCGATAACCGTTCTGGACCAGTTGTTGGACTTCATGAAGGATGTCATCGGCGGGTCGACTGATGACTCGAGGACGCACCTGGGGAATGATGCAGAAGCTACAGTTAAGCAGGCAGCCATCCTGAACTTTTACAAATGCTCGATGACGTCCATCGAAGAAACGAATACCCTTTGGTAGATCAGCGATTCCAAAACGTTCAAGTACATCGGGAAGTTCTCTTTTGTCGGTAACGACTTCTGTAACTCCAGGAAGGCTCCGAATAGCATCGGGGTCGCGTGTTGCATAACATCCGGTAACGATGATTCGAGTACCCGGATTTGATCGTGCCAACCGCCTTATTAGCTGCCGGGATTTGGCATCTCCCTGTCCTGTAACGGTACATGTATTAACAAAGCAGAGATGTGCATTTTCGTTATCTTGCGCCTCACGAAACCCGTGATTGTAAAGAGCTTCGCGTACGGTTTGCGTTTCATATTGATTGACTTTGCATCCAAGTGTGACAAGTCGACAGGTAGGCATCGTTTGGTTCAATGTGATAAGAGGAGATATTTTCTAGATACACTTTTTCGCAGCTATCGGGCGCAACTACAGAGAAGCAGATATACAGGAGCGTATATTATATGCAGTCAGGGATCACAAGGCGATGGTTTTGGCTTTAGTTTAGATTTGCCGGAGATCCAGAAATCCCTTGATTGGGAGGGGTTAAACCCAATTGGCGGTATACAGCAGTTAGGAGGGTGTTACCATCGCAAACGCTGGGAAGTACTTCATCTGCGCCAGCTAAGAGTAGGTCAAAGTACTCTTTTTCTTCGAGATCTGCGAGACACAGTACGCGTAAACCATCAAAAGTTCGATCGTCTCTTATACGTCGTATCACATGGTGGAGATTAAAATCCGGCAACTGAGCACTGCATACAATTAATTCAGGAACGAGTTCCATCGCCATTTGTCCAGCTTCAAAGGCGTTGTCGACCCACAGCAGTTGAAAACGTCCGTCACGACGAAGTAGTTTGCCTATTTGTCCAACGAAATGCTGGTCGTTGTGCAAAACGAGAACTTTATGTCGCAGCCGTGGACCCCATTTGAAATTTAGTTCGGGCGTTGGCATTCAGGTGTCCTGTCTTGGTGGCTTGGTCCGATACGAGTGCCCCGGGGTTTCTCGAGATAAGGTATCTTCGGGGGGCTGTTACTGGTTTCGTAATCTTAAATAACTGTATATTTATGTTATCAAACAGTAACGATAGACCGGTCATAAATCACGAGTAATTTTCGGTTTACAGGCAGGAATTTTGACTAATTAATAGCCATTACAGTGTTGCTATAACGGTCGCATCGGTAAGTAGGGTAAAACCGGACACTGTCAGAAAAAACGAAGAGCATTTGTTCCGTCAAAAACAAAAAACCCCTCAGTGGACAAAATGTCCGACTGAAGGGTTTTGATCCGAAACTGAGTTCCGTAGAGTCAGCGGATGTAGGTATGTCAGTGCAAGTTGCCTGAGTACCGTTAAGCTTCTTGCCTAAAACACATCCAAGATAAAATGATGACCTTTGTGGTATTTGCGTCCCTTCGGATAAAAATTGATCCAGTTTTTAATATAGGCTGGGAAACGCAGCCAGATACGTTCTTTATAAGGATAGTGAGGCGCTTTAAATCCGCTGTGCTGCGATGCCCAGAGATGATTGTATTCCGGAATTCGCATCTGGTCAGGATAGCGGTGGTATGGATGGTCAAAACCCTTAAATTGAGGTGTTACGTGAGAGTTCTGAGGGTAGTAAACGTAGGGATAGTGGTACATCTGATTCCAGTCGGTTCCAGATTCCTGGGCAATGGCAGTTTGTTCTATGCCAAATAGTCCCGCTAATCCCACGAGTACTGCAAAAATGATAAAGGAACGTATCACCATGGTGGTTCTCCTTGACCGAAAAAATGAATCCTTGTCAATGCGGGACAGACGCGGTCGGCTGCGTCCGTAGAGATTCTGTATCTGGAATTGCCATCATTTACATCGGCATCCGCAGAAGCGTTGCAACAGAAATAAGTGATAGAGATGACAATTTTGTGCAAGACCCTTGGTAACCTTGTGTTGGGTCGTGTGCACTTCAGTCAGTACGCATTGGTTCGATCTTCGGATAGTGGCCTTCTGTGATTTCACGATCCCATGCTTGAAGCAAAGGCCAGTCTACTGCACATGTTCCAAAGTCACTCATGAACTGGTACTCTGACAGGCGTTCAATCGTTTTTTCAAGTAAAGCGTTTTCTTTCTTAAAGATAGGCCCATGACTAGGTAGCAGCCATGAAATGTCGGAGTCACGTATTCGCTTCAATGATTGGATGAAATCGGGAATATCGGATCCATGATGGGCATCAATTACCCCTACACAACCATCCCTGTAAATGTTGTCCCCTGACATTAACAGGTTATCTATACGAAGCGCTAATTGATTGTTTGTGTGTCCTGGTGTGTGCCATACTTCCAACTGCTTGTCACCCACTTGGATAATATCACCTTCATCAATAAGCGTATCAATCTGACAAGGCTTCATTTCCACAAAAATATCCTGAGCCTTAATTTCTGCATAGGTCATCACAGGGTCACCGCTTGCCAGAGGTTCCACCGCAAGAGGATGACCAGAAATGGAGGTCTTCAGGATATCCTGAGCTTTCGTCATTCCCTGAACATGATCGGCATCAGCATGGGTCGCAATGAGTGTTTTGCATGCCGCTAACGGAAAGTCCATTTGCCGTATCAAATCAATGATTTCATCTACGGTGTCTTCGTATCCAATATCGATCAACAACCATTCAGAACCCCCGTCAATAAGATATATATTACAGCCCAGACGATGTCCGGCCTGATAATTCATCTCGATGATTCCGGGATAGATATAGCGGCGTTCCAGCATGAATTAATAGTTCCGACCGTGGGATGGAATGGACTTCGGAAGATGTTTCTCGAAGACGAAGAGCCACAAACTTGGGAATCGGCTAATTACTTGCCTTGAGAACCACAAAACACGGTCTATTTTACATGCAATCGCAGGTATCGCAAGAGCGTAAAAAGGTAGTTGGTTATTAGGAAGCACCCCGATTTAATTACGATTTTACAGCATGATTCGATCTATAAAACCATATTAACGTTAGGGATTCCGTGAGTGGAGAGGCACTTGATAAGATCGGCAGGTAACGTTTTAAACATGGTGGTAAAGAGTTGTGGGAATTACACTTATGATGTGAGACACATTGCTGTTAATGGGATTGTGACGGCCTAAAATTGAATTTAAGTGTGTTTTTGTCGCCGTTTCATGAACCATTTCCTATGTGTAATGCGTTTAATAAGGTATGGGGTTGTCCGATAACACAATACCGTGTGGCGGGTGCTAAATCACGAAGTGTGGAGTTGCGTTGTGAATGTTCACATTCCATCTGAATCAGACAGCAAGCCACGGGTTGGAACATTGGCCCGGACTGCAGATGAAGACAATCGGTCGGACATCCGTGCGGTAGAAGGTATTATTTCCTGGTCACGTGAATTACCGGCCTGGGTATTCAGCCTGTTCGGTCATGGAGCCATCTTGCTGGTTTTTGCCTGGATCAGCCTTTCAACTGTTGTGCCCCGCGAACAGGTGCTTTTGGACAGTCAAGTTCGAAATCTTCCTGAGAATCGTCTCTTTTCCCAAGATGATTTCAGTGGAATGACGAATTTTGATGATGTTTTGGGTGAGGGAGTGAGTGGCATGAGCTCCCTGGTTGGGGATCCTAATGATGCGGTAGAGCAATTAAACGAAACGGTTTCGGATGCGCAACTCGAAAGGCCGGCAGAATTAGAACCGCTACGGGCACCTGAAATGAACGCCATGGTTCGTGTAAAAGGTCAGTTTGCCGAGCATACTTCGGGTGTCTTGGGAGCAGTGGATCGATTAACGATCGAGATTTTGCGATCCCTTGAACAAAACCAGACTCTGGTAACATGGATCTTCGACGCATCCGGTAGCTTGAAGGATCAGCGCGAGAAGATAGTGCAGCGTTTTGATCGTGTTTATTCTGAGTTGCAGAGTTCGGGCAGGCTGACAGATCAGGCACTTTTGACCACGGTTGTTGGGTTTGGGAAAAACACCGAGTTCATGACTCCAAAGCCCATCGAAGACTTAGATCTGATCAAACAAGCTGTTCGTTCATTGACGGTTGACGAGTCGGGTTTGGAGAATGTGTTTACTGCTGTGAAACTATCAGCAAAACGGTGGATCAAATTTCGTCGCCAGGGAAAACGGAATTTCATGATCATTGTTTTTACTGACGAGATCGGTGATGATCAAAATCAATTGGAGTCCGCACTAGATATTACGCGTCGCAATGGCATTCCGGTATACGTTGTTGGCATCCCGGCGGTTTTTGGGCGCAAAGAGTCTTATGTTCGATGGACGGATCCTAATGGTGAAAGTCATCCCATTCCGATTTCTCAGGGACCAGAGACATTAATGGTTGAGCGTGTGAATATCCCCTTCTGGCGAGGAGCCGAGAGAAGCTTAAATCAATTGAGTTCGGGGTTTGGTCCTTTTGCATTGACTCGTCTTTGTCGAGAAACAGGAGGTATTTATTTTATTGCACAGCGACGAGAGGGCCCTCAATTTAACAGTTTGGAATTAAAGTCTTATCAGCCGGATTACATATCTTTCAGGGAATATCAGAGACAGTTGTCTAGAAATGGTGCATGGAAAGCCCTGGTTCAGGTTGCACAGCTGAATCGCACAAAGCTGGTTGTACCTCAAACTATTTTTTCAGTTCGGAATCAGCAAGCTCTTCGCACCGCGCTGAATAATGCTCAGAGAGATGTGGCACTGTTAGAGGCCCAGCTTGGTCCCATGATATCTATTTTGCAGACAGGTGTTTCCGATCGTTCTGAAAAAGGTTCATTACGCTGGAAAGCTAGTTTTGATCTAGCGATGGGAAGAGTACTGTCAAATTTTGTGCGCGCTCGTGAGTATAATTTTGTGCTGGCAACCATGAAACAGGCCCCGGTTTTTCAAAAGAAAGACAGTAATCATTGGCGATTGGTGCCCGATTCTTCCATTCAGGGTGGAGCACGTTTAACTCAGATGGCGGTTGAAGCAAAACAGTATTTGAACCGAGTATTGCAACAACACCCGAATACACCTTGGTCTTTGATCGCCCAAGCTGAACTGAAACAACCATTTGGGTGGCGATTACAAGAATATTACCAGTACCTACCCCCTCTCAGTCAGGGAAATGGAACTCCTCCAAGGCCTGCAAATCGTCCCAAAAAGATTCCTTTTACCCTACCAAGGCTGTAATCACAGATGTTAATTGAAGGCCCGCAGCCGGGAGACGGGGTTTCTAAGACGCTGTCCGAAAAAGCGGTTCTGACAAGCCGAAATAAATGTTTGAGGTATCTTAGGGCTTGTGGTTGAGGCGACGTCCATATCAAAATACGGGACGTAAAGTGATTGGATGAAAGGGGGCTGGTGCGTTCAGAGTTCCCTCTCAGTACCGTATAGCATAACGAAGGTCTGGCGGTTGTCAGGCAGGTCAGGAACGTTACGTGAGTTTTCAATTTGAGATTCTTCATCTTGATGCGCTATCCAGTGCCAGGTGTGCTCGTTTTTCAACGCCACATGGTACGGTTGAAACCCCTGCCTTTATGCCAGTTGGCACACAGGCAACCGTCAAGGGAATAAGCCCGCAACAAGTTGAACAAGTCGGCGCCAAGATGATTCTCGCAAATACCTATCATCTGGCTTTGAGACCAGGATCGGAGATCATTTCCAGCTTGGGTGGGCTGCATCGTTTTATGGGTTGGAACGGACCGATTTTAACCGATAGTGGTGGCTTTCAGATTTTCAGTCTTGAATCGGAGCGAACAATCACCGACAGGAGTGTGGTTTTTCGGTCCCACATAGATGGCAGTGTTTTTGATCTTTCTCCTGAAAGAGCGATTACTATTCAAGAGGAATTGGGCGCAGATGTGATGATGTGTCTGGATCACTGTCCTGCGGCAGACCTTCCGGCTGTGGAGCAAGCAGATGCTGTGCGACGTACAGTGATTTGGGCACAGAGGTGTGCCCGGGCCAAGAGGAGAACGGATCAGGCTTTGTTTACGATTGTACAAGGAGGGTTGCACAAGCAGTTGAGGTCAGACTGTGCGGAAGCGTTAGTGGATATGGATTTTAGCGGGTACGCACTGGGAGGCTTGAGCGTGGGTGAAACTCCAGAACAAATGTATGAAATAGTCGACTTTACCACGCCTCTTTTGCCGCAGAACAAGCCACGGTATTTGATGGGGGTAGGTCGCCCGCAAGATATCGTGGAAGCAGTCGATCGCGGTATGGATCTTTTTGATTGTGTCATGCCAACACGAAACGGAAGAAATGCCATGGCCTTTACCAGTTCCGGTAACTTGCGATTGAGGAATCGGTGCCATCGCGATGATGATAGACCTTTGGACAGTCAATGCAATTGTATGACATGCCGAACTTTCAGTCGGGCCTATTTACGCCATCTTTTCCAAGCCGGTGAAATGCTGGGGCCAATCTTGCTATCCATCCACAATCTGGCATTTTATCAGCAGTTAATGAGGAATATTCGTTCGGCGATTGGTCAGGGACTCTGGAGAGAGTGGTGTCGACAATGGAAAAAGGACTATCTTGGTTTAGAGTAACCCATTCAAAGAAATGAGACAGAATCTATTTGGGAGAAAGAATCTTAGAGGCGCAGTCACCTTGGTTTTTAATAATCGACGATATGTTTGCTTCAGATATCACAATGAGAGTGTGGGTTGATACGTATACGGTTTGGTTCTGAAAATCTAGTGAGGTAGGTGTGCAGTTTAGAGTCTATAGTGATCGATCGCTCTGTCTAGATTTAGGACGCTGGAAATCCCGTCGAGATCCGGGTTTCACGTATTTCAGTGAAAGCGGGTTGGTGTGTTTATGAGTAGGATCGGAAGACAAGGTATTACAGGATCTGTGATGGCAGTTCTGTTGTTTACGGCCTGTGATTCTGGAAATATGGAGATAACTGTTCCCGATCTAGTGTGGGGCAGACATGGCGTAGGAGAGGGTCGATTTCAAAGGCCACGGGCGATTGCAATCGATGATGAAAACCAAGTTTACATTGTTGATAAAAAGGCGCGTGTACAGGTTTTTACTTCGGAAGGAAACTATATTAAGGAATGGACCACTCCGATTTCCGATACGGGAAAACCGACAGGCATATCGATTGGGATCGACGGCAATGTACTAGTGGCTGACACGCATTATTATCGTGTGCTTATTTACAGCCCGGATGGCGAATTGTTACGCAAAATAGGAGGGGATCTAGGTAGCGAACCAGGTCAGTTTGAATATGTCACAGATGTTGTTCAGGACTCACAGGGAAATTTTTATATCAGCCAATATGGCGAGCACGATTTTATTCAGAAATATTCCCCTGAAGGTGAGTTTCTGACCCGGTGGGGCGGACACGGTCATAATCCAGGTCAGTTTCTTCGTCCTCAATGTCTCCTGATGGATCGTAAGAACCAACTGTGGGTCGCAGATGCAGGCAACGATCGTATTCAGGTGTTTGATACCCATGGCAATCTAATACGAGTGTGGGGCGAGTCGGGTGATCAACCAGGTCAATTGAGTTATCCACATGGTCTTGATTTTGATTCACAGGGAAATATCTTAGTTTGTGAAAGGCGTAATAGCAGAATTCAAAAGTTCACTCCGACTGGACAGTCATTGGGATGCTGGGGGCGCCCTGGGCGTGATTTGGGAGAAGTGTGGAATCCGTGGTCACTTGCTGTAAACCGAATGGACTGTGTTTTTGTGTTGGATACCTACAATCATCGTGTTCAGCGGCTGATCTTTTGAAGGTGCCATCAGGTGACATGCGGTTTTTCATACGTTCATCGATCTAGCGTGTGAGGAGAACTGATTGGATATTTTTTCGGCCGACTTCAGCCTCAGTTTTCTCGAACCCCTATGGCTATGGATTTTACCAGTTCTTTTTCTGGGATTTGTTGGCATAACGGTTTTCCAAGAGGCTACTGGAAAGCCTGTTGTAATGGCATTGGAAGTCTGCTTGAGAACGCTCGTTTTTCTGATGGTAATAGCCGCCATTATGGTTTTGATGCTGGTAGATCGAATCTGGGATCCCTGGATTTCCAGTCGAGTTCTGTTCTGGTCATGTCTGGCACTCGTGTTCATCATGGGATGCCTGATAGTTTGGGGGCGAAGACATAACGGTGGGATGTCCGAGCGTGTTTTATTCTGGAGTATTCTGTTCACGCCGGTGGTCTCGACCCTGTTTTTAGGTGTCTTACTGTTTAAAGAAGCTATTTCAGATCCCTGGGTCATTCTTCTTCTGGCATTTATCGGTATCGCAGTGTGGTTAACGAATCGGTCACATCAGGCAACCAGCTCTGCAATTCGTCTTCTTATTATCGGATTACTGGTCGCAGCAATAGCACAAGCGCAACTGGTACGGACTCATGATCGATTGACAGTATGTTTTCTTCTGGATCGCTCATTGAGTATTCCCGATCAATGGCGCGACAAAAGTATTCAATATTTACAAGAGGTGAAGCGAAGCCGAAATGAAGGAGATCGATTGACTGCCGTTGCCTTTGCTGAAAATGCGGGAGTAGAGATTCCGCCTGTTGACTATGACATTTCGTTTCGAGGGATTGAAACACCACTACGGGTAGAACGTACGGACCTGGCGGGAGCGATTAAGTTGGCACAGGGTCTTTTCCCAGAAGACGCTTCCAAGCGAATCGTAATTATCAGTGATGGGAATGAAAATATCGGCAATGCCTTGGAACAGGCTAGGCTTGCTGCAAGTAGGGGGATTGGAATCGATGTTGTCCCCTTGCAATATCGACATGATCAGGAGGTTTTGATTGAAAAGGTAGTAACACCACCGGATGCACAGCAGGGGGATACGATCAATGTGCGTGTTGTGTTACGCAGTATGAGGCCTGTTTCTGGAGTTCTGACATTGTTTCAGCGTACAGGTAATCGGGAGTCTGTAGTTGCTCAAGAACACGTGGTTCTTCGGCCGGAACCAGAAATCAATGTCGTGGCGACTAAAATCAAGATCCAAGAGCCCGCGTTTTATGCTTTTCAGGCAAGGTTTGTTCCTGATCAACCGGGGTCAGATTCGATCGTTCAAAACAATCTCGCGAATAATTTTACGTATGTTCAGGGTGCTGCGAAAATATTAGTGGTCGAACCACAGGATTCAGCCGGATCACATGATGATCTGGTTACTTTGTTACAGCAGGAAAATATTGAGGTAGATCAAATTTCACCCGAGCAGCTACCAACTAACTTGGGCGAGATCCAGCCTTATGATGCAATCGTACTTGCGAATGTTCCTCGCGAACTTTTCAGCGACCGTCAAATGGAGCTGTTACAGTCCAATACGCGTGATATGGGTACAGGGCTGATCATGTTGGGAGGGCCGGAAAGTTTTGGTGCGGGAGGCTGGCGCGATACTCCGGTGGAGGCGGCACTCCCTGTCAATATGGATATAAAAGCCAGCAAAGTTTTGTCAAAGGGAGCGCTGGTTCTGATAATGCACGCATCGGAAATGGCTCAAGGAAACTATTGGCAAAAAGTTGTTGCACAGAATGCCCTCCGATCGTTGAGTGGTTCTGATTATGCCGGCCTCTTACATTGGGATGGCAGGGAGAGCTGGCTCTGGGAGCCAGCGTTGTTGTCGGTGGGTGAACATCGACGCACGATGTTAGCATCCATCAATCGCATGAACCCGGGTGATATGCCTGATTTTGGACCCTCGCTGCAGCAGGCACGAGACGTCTTGTGGGCCCAGGAAGATGCCGCGATAAAACACATCATCGTGATCAGTGATGGTGATCCGACTCCACCAACGTCCGGCTTACTGCAGAGTATGAAGGATACACAACCGGGTAGACGGATTTCGATTTCCAGTGTTGCGGTGTCTTCACATGGCGTTTTGGATCTTGATGTGATGCGTAAGCTTGCTGCTGAGACGGGTGGAAAATTCTACCACGTCAAAAATCCGCGTAATTTGCCCAAAATATATCAGAAAGAGGTGCGCCGAATTTCACGGCCATTAATTTATGAGAGGACAGCTGGCATTCAACCCTTGTTTTTATTCGAGTCCGAACCTTTGGTAGGCGTTTCTCCAGAAATTCCGAAGGTGCTGGGACATGTAATGACTACTCCGAAAGAGAATCCGCTTGTACAGGTACCTCTGGTGGCATCGTTACCCGATGGTCAACAAACTCCAATTCTGGCTCATTGGCGGTATGGCCTGGGTAAGACCGTTGCATTCACAACCGACATTGGGCAACGGTGGGCGACGAATTGGAAAGAATGGGAAAGTTATAAAAAGTTTTTCAGTCAGATGGTTCGATGGTCCATGCGGTCGCTGGATCACGGCAACTTCACGATCAACTCTCGTCAACAGAATGGGAAAGTGCATCTAATCGTTGACGCTTTGGATCAGGAACAAGGGTTTCAGAATTTTTTGAATTTTCGTGGTACGGTTGTTTCACCTGGTATGGTGACACGTTCCATTGATTTAAAACAGACGGCGCCGGGACGTTATGAAGCAGTCTTTGAAGCGGATCAGACGGGCTCTTATTTTTCGAGTCTTTCCTATGATGGACCAGATGGCAATCAGGGAGTACTACGCACAGGTGTCGGTGTCTCTTATGCCTCGGAATTCCGCGAATTACAAGCGAATGTACCCCTGCTTAGGCAGTTGGCTGCGGTGGTACCCAATGGGGGTACCCGTGGTCATGTGATTCAAGGTAATGGTCCTGATGAGTGGTTGTCGACAGCTGTTTTCCGTCATGATTTATCACCTGCTTCGGCATCCATAGATATTTGGCCGTGGCTGGTTGCGGTGGCTGGAATATTGTTTTTTGTGGATGTACTGGTACGTCGAATTGTATTTCGGTTTTCATGGATAGAGATGTGGGTCAGCAGAGGTGTTGAATATTTGCGATATTCACGGACGGATATGAGTGACTCCCTGTATATGGAACGGTTGAAAAAACGAAAGAAACAAGTGATTCAAGATCTTTCAGATCGACGAACGGACACCCTGGGCACTCGATCAGAGAACGATACCAAACAGGGGGAATCCAGTCAGGTTAACACGATGATTGACCGAGAGTCTGAAAAAGAAGAAAGGCCGTCAGAGGCCGTAATGGAAGAAAAAAGAAAGCAAGAAGCGTACACGGAACGATTATTAAAAGCCAAAAACAGAGTATGGGATGATCGCGGTTCGGAATAACAATTGGGATTCCAAATGAAGTGTATGTTCGTTCCGTCAAATGTTTTTGGACCTATTGCTCAAATATAGATCAGAAAAGATATTCACGTAGGTCGTGAGGCCGCGTGGTGTATTAGTAAAGGAAAGTACGATGTTCGATTCTGAAAACAGTATTGAAAAAAATGCGCAGGAATTTCGGATAAGATATCAAGCGGTTAAAGATGAAATTACTAAGGTCATTGTGGGCCATGATGAAATTATCAATGGGGTGCTTACCTGTCTGTTTGTGGGAGGACACACGTTGCTTGAAGGAGTTCCGGGTTTGGGCAAGACGCTGTTGGTTCGGGTTTTGGGTCAAGTGCTGGATCTTAAATTTTCGAGAATTCAGTTTACACCGGATTTAATGCCGGCAGATGTCATTGGAACCAACATGATTACGGAAGATTCGGATGGAAGGCGTTCTTTTGAGTTTCAGCGCGGTCCGATATTTTCGCAAATTGTACTTGCTGATGAAATCAATCGAACGACGCCAAAAACACAATCTGCACTGCTTGAGGCAATGCAAGAGCAGACGGTGACGGTTGGAGGTATTCGCCACGAACTGGTTTCTCCGTTTTTGGTTCTGGCAACTCAGAATCCTATTGATCAAGAAGGAACCTATCCGCTTCCAGAAGCGCAACTGGATCGTTTCTTTTTCAAGTTGTTGGCAGGCTATCCATCGAGAGATGAATTGGGTGAAATTCTGAATCGTACAACGCTTGGGGGACTTCCAGAGGTTGAAACAGTGATGGATTCGAAAGAGATTCTGGGTTGGCAGCAGTTGATCCGATCTGTCATTGTTTCCTCTCACGTTCAAGATTATGCAATACGCCTGGTTATGTCGAGTCATCCAAAAAGTGAATATTCTCCCAAAATCACGAATCAGTATGTGCGATGGGGATCCAGTCCTAGAGGGGCACAATCACTGATTTTGGCCGGCAAGGTACATGCACTCCTGGAAGGACGTTATAATGTTGGTTTCCATGATATTAGGACGGTTTTTCTACCTGCTTTGCGTCACCGCATGCTATTGAATTTCGAGGCGCAAGCTGAAGGAATTCAAACCGATGATGTATTGCGTGAGCTACTGGAAAATATTCCTGAACAGCATGAGGAAACATCCGGTTCGGGTTCCTGACAGGAAGGTGGTACGGCGTTTCAAAACCATGCGGAAACACAGAAGCGGTTGTAGGTTAAAATCCGGGTATTAGAACCACAAAAATACAGCACTCTCAGGTGTTGTGATGACTTTTAGCCGTGCAGTTTCTTGAACCATGGACTACATGAAAAATTTAGTAAAACTGCGGATGCCACATGCGGTTAGGTATGGGTCCGTAAGTTCTTACCGTGAAAAAGAAGTATGAGAATCGATGACACAGATCCATTACAGTCCCGTTATTTAAAAGGAACACCTCTGAAGTGAATAGATGTAGTTACGAAAATCCGTTGTCGACGCGGTACGCCAGTGAGTCGATGGTGCAATTGTGGTCAGACCAACGAAAGTTTTCTACATGGCGTCGACTTTGGGTGGCCCTTGCTCAATCACAGTGTGAGCTTGGGCTGAATGTATCGGAAAAGCAGATTGAAGCGATGCGTGTTGGTGTCGACAGCATTGATTTTGATAAGGCTGATGAATACGAACGCCAGTTGCGTCATGATGTGATGGCCCATGTTCACGCATACGGAGATCAGTGTCCAGAGGCAAGAGGCATCATCCACCTGGGTGCTACCAGTTGTTTCGTTACGGATAACACGGATCTTATTTTGTTGCGGGATGGGCTCACTCAAATCATTGATCTACTTGTTTCGTGTATAGAGCTTCTAGCCCAGTTTGCCGAAAAGTACCAAGCTCTTTCCTGTTTAGGTTTCACACATTTACAACCTGCACAACCTACTACTGTTGGAAAACGTGCAACACTGTGGTGTTATGATCTGATTCAGGATCTTGAAGATTTGGAGTATCGACTTTCTAAGCTTTGTTTTCGAGGAGTGAAAGGTACAACAGGAACTCAGGCCAGCTTTTTAAAATTATTTAACGGAGATCATGCTAAGGTTGTCGAATTAGATCGGCTTGTCGCGAAGAAAATGGGATTTGAAAAGACTTATCCAGTTACGGGGCAAACCTATTCAAGAAAAGTCGATGTCCATATTCTTTCAGCATTGTCCGGGATAGGTCAAACAGCCCACAAGTTTGCGACCGATCTCCGTCTCCTGCAACACTGGCACGAGATTGAAGAACCATTTGGGGCTAATCAAGTGGGTTCTTCAGCAATGGCTTACAAGCGCAATCCGATGCGTGCCGAACGTGTTTGCGCGCTTTCTCGCTTCCTGTTGAATCTTACTGGCAATTCAGAGCAGACGATTGCGACCCAATGGATGGAGCGTACTTTAGATGACAGCGCAAACCGGAGGATTACGATTCCCCAGGCGTTTTTAGGAGCCGATGCAATTCTTGGGATTTGCGGCAATCTTGCCGGGGGAATGGTGGTCTATCCAAAGGTGATAGAAAAAAATCTGAATCGCGAATTACCATTTCTGGCCACGGAAAACATTCTTATGGCTGGAGTTGCTGCTGGCGGAGATCGACAATCTTTGCACGAATGTATAAGGAAACACAGTCACGCCGCTGCACAAAGATTAAAAGAGGGCGGCGCTCAGGAAAATGACTTAATTGATCGTCTGAGTAACGATCCAGAATTTGCCGGCGTTGATTTTGAGACGCTTTTGGATTCCAGGCAATTTACTGGGCGTGCATCGGAACAGGTTTCTGACTTTTTAGAGGAAGTGGTGGAACCCATACGGCATCGTTATCATGACTTCATTGTTAACCAAGGCCTGTCTGTGCGAGAGATTGAAGTCTAAGGGTCTATTCTTAGGTAACACACGGTAAAGTCCCCATGAAACGCTGTGTACGTGAAGAAAATTCTGGTTTTGATTTCTAATCAGAATTTATAACCGCTTTGGATCTATGCCAATAAGCGACTTTCTAGTCGCAATCAAGTGGTATTCATTGCCGGTTTCTGTGGTAAATGCTGCATCAGTTAAAGCCGTCACGTTTATTTCTCCTCAACCCTGTTGCATTTTCTCAAACAGGGGCTATATTTCCCAAGCTTCTTAAATCATCTATAGCTCTCATTATTGCGCGCATAAGGTTGGGTAGTACCGGTTGTGTTGGTTATATGGGTGCATATGGGCGAGTTGGATGAGATGACAGGTTGGGAAAATAGTCTGGAGTTAATAAATGTTTTCAGACGATCCCATTCTCTAACGGGTATATCCCATAAAACCGGGCCAGAAATGGAAAAGGGGCGGGAGAAGAACAATGATGAAGCGATGTAGATGGCTGGTAATTGCCATCCTGATGCTGGGATCTGTAACTGCCATTCGGAGTGCGGTGGCTGGACACGATTGCCACATTCCCAAATGTCAGATTCAGCACGAGCATGAATGCCATGGTTTTCGATGGAAAAAGAAGAAGATTTATGAGAAGCAGGTTCAAAAGTGTGTGAAGACGATATGTGAACCGGTTTGTGAAGAACAGAAAGAAATTCGTTACAAGAACATTACCGAAACGCGCTACAAAGAATGTAAATACACAGTTGAAAAACCTGTATATGAGACGGTGATGAAGGAATGTCGCTATACCGTATCAAAACCGGTGCGCGAGACGACTTACAAAGAAGTACGTTATACGGTGTGTAAGCCGGTCAAAGAGACGACCTACAAGGAATGTCGTTACACGGTACGCAAGCCAGTTAAAGAGACGATTTATAAGGAATGTCGTTACACAGTACGCAAACAAGTTAAAGAGACGACCTACAAGGAATGTCGTTACACGGTACGTAAACCAGTTAAAGAGACGACTTACAAAGAAGTACGTTACACAGTACGTAAACCAGTTAAAGAGACAATCTACAAGGAAGTGAAAGAAACGGTTTGCAGGCCAGTCGAGGAGATTGTAGAGAAACAGGTGGAGTATACCGAGTGTGAACGGGTCGAAGAAACACGGTACAAAGAAGTATGCAAGGTTAAGTGCATACCTGTTAAATACACTAAGACAGTGAAAGAAGAATGCGGAGAATGGATAACAGAAAAGATTCAGTGTCCGGACAAAGTGGTCACCAAGTGGTGTCGTGAACCTGGAAAGTGGGTTTTCGATCCGTGTACCTGTAAGTGTGTCTATGTACCAGGAGAATGTAAAAAGGTTGAACAGGTAATACCCGGAAAGACCATATGTCGAAAAGTATGGAAGCCAAAAATTGTCGAAAGACAAATTGAATGCGTTCGTTACGAACGAAAAGTGGAGCGAGAGAAAGTCCCCTATACCGTGTGCAAACTGATACCGGTCAAGAAGACGAAGATTGTGAAGGAAAAGCGGTGTCGCATTGTTAAGGAAGAGCGAATCAAGAAAGTTCCTGTGACGATCTGTCGCTGGGTAGAAGAGGAACATGTCAAGAAAGTTCCTGTGACGATCTGTCGCTGGGTAGAAGAAGAACATGTCAAGAAAGTTCC
>CAXEIY010000070.1:0-24542 GCA_963996245.1 uncultured Planctomycetia bacterium
GCTGAAGCCGCCTCGGATACTGCTGAAGCTGCCTCGGATACTGCTGAAGCCGCCTCGGATACTGCTGAAGCCGCCTCGGATACTGCTGAAGCTGCCTCGGATACTGCTGAAGCTGCCTCGGAGTCGACAGAAGAGTCTTCTGAAGAATAACTGTAGCGTTGTCCTAACACGGTCAATGCGCTGACCTGATGCGGTGTCGCCATGTCACTTACTGATGCCACTGCCGCGCAACTGCAGATTCTTTTGCATAAACGCGAAGTCACTTCTGAGGAAGTGACCCGCGCTTATCTGGATCGTATCGGTGCACTGGATACACAGGTCCAGGCTTTTCTTGTTGTTAATGCCGACCAGGCGATGGAGACGGCACGCAACGTTGATCGAAAACGGCTCTCGGGTGAACCATTAGGTAAACTTGCGGGTATTCCTGTTGCAGTCAAAGATGTGCTTTGTGTACGTGCGGAGCCAACGACATGCGGTAGCAGGATGCTTGAGCATTATCGTCCACCCTACGATGCTTTTGTGGTAGATCGTTTGAAAGAATCCGATGCCGTCATTATCGGAAAAGTGAATATGGATGAATTTGCTATGGGGTCATCCACGGAGCATTCGGCATTTCAGATAACACGAAATCCATGGGATATGTCCTGCATCCCGGGCGGGTCAAGCGGTGGCTCTGCTGCTGCGGTCGCATCCCGAATGGCCCCTTTGTCAGTTGGAACTGATACCGGTGGGTCAATTCGTCAACCTGCCAGTTTGTGTGGAGTAACGGGGTTGAAGCCAACCTATGGGCGGGTTTCCCGCTTTGGCTTGGTGGCATTCGCCAGCTCTCTTGATCAGGTAGGCCCGCTTTCAACAGATGTTACCGATACCGCGTTACTTCTGGAAGTTCTGGCTGGGTACGACCCAAGAGATTCGACTTCTGTAGACATTCCAGTGCCTGAATATGTCCAGCAGCTGAAACGGTCCGAGAGACCCCTCAGGCTGGGGCTGGTGCGTGAGCATTTTGACGATGGACTGGACCCGGAAGTTGATCGGGCAATTCGTTCAGCGGTTAAGGTCTTTCAAAATGAGGGAGCGGAGATTTCAGAGATTTCTTTACCGCATTCAAAGTATGCGGTTGCAACCTATTATCTGGTGGCTCCCTGTGAGGCTGCAAGCAATCTTGCCCGTTATGATGGAGTCCATTTCGGACATCGTGCCAAAACCTATGAAGATTTAACGGACATGTGTCGTAGTACGCGTGCGACCGGTTTTGGACCAGAAGTAAAACGACGTATTATGTTGGGGACCTACGCCCTGTCCGCGGGGTATTATGAAGCGTACTATCTTAAGGCTTTGAAAGTTCGCAGACTGATTCGTCAAGATTTTGATCTGGCATTTCAGAACGTCGATCTACTGATAGGGCCTACCTATCCACGCGTTGCATTTCCACTATCGCAGCATTTTGAAGATCCACTTTCGATGTATCTTGCAGATATTTACACTACGAGTGCGAATTTGGCAGGTATTCCCGCCATCTCCGTGCCCTGTGGGTTTTCTGATTCAGGATTGCCGATCGGTTTACAGATTCAGGCACCCGCTTTTCAGGAATCATCGTTGTTACAGGCAGCGTGGCTTTTTCAGCAATGTACAGACTGGCATAGGGAACAACCTTCTTTGGAAGACAACACAACAGAACTGATCTAGCATCTTGACGTTAAAAATGGAGAGTTCGAGTGAGTGATAGTCTGTGGGTGTTGCGCGTGAGACGAAACGGGCCTGCCATGGATTCACGAATTGCAGTTGTCCGCATGCAGGCAATAATATCAGAAGTGAAAATGAAGAATCGGTGATATCGTTAACCACTTAAATTTGGGAGAAGGCTTGTGCGTGTATTGATTACCGGTGGCTATGGATGCATTGGCTCCTGGATTGTAAAACAGTTACTCGAACAGGATGCAGAAATATGGATCTATGATTTACGTGAAGATTTGCAGCGGATGCAGTTGGTAATGGAGTCAGGCGAGATTGAAAAAGTCCGTTACATTCAAGGAGATGTTCAGGACGTGCAGCCGTTGCGTGCTGCAATGGAGCAAAATCGGATTGACCATGTTTTGCATTTGGCAGCGCTTCAGGTGCCTGCGTGTCGAGAAAATCCAGTTCTAGGAGCTCAGGTGAATGTCGTGGGGACCTTGGCCGTGTTTGAGGCTGTACGACAATTGCAGAATCAGATCCACCGTGTTGTTTACGCCAGTTCCGCAGCAGCCCACAGCCCTCCCGGCCAAGATGATTCCGGCATGATCGGCGATGATGCGCGCATGACACCTGTCACCCACTATGGAGCATTCAAAGTTGCCAACGAGAACAACGCTCAAATTTACTGGTTGGACCACAGTATCGTGTCTATTGGACTTCGCCCCTGGACCGTGTATGGAGTAGGGCGTGACCAGGGCCTGACGTCACAGCCGACCAAAGCGATGAAAGCCGTTGCCGTGGGGCGTCCGTATCATATCGCTTACGCCGGACGCCAGGATATGCAGTATGTTTCAGATGTGGCGGGTACCTTTTCAAGGTGTTTGGTAGCCCCCTATTCAGGCGCAGCCGTCTATAACCTTCGTGGAGCGGTTGTTGACATGAGTGAGTTTTACGAGACGCTTTGTCGTGTAGCACCACAGGCAAAAGATCTGATTACCTACGGGGGCGATCAGATTCCTATCAGTTTTGATCTTGATGACAGTAAACTGACCTCCGAAATTGGAGATATTCCGAAAACATCACTAACCGATGGCATAGAGGAGACGATCGACCATTTCAAGAAACTGGATCTGGAAAAACGTTTGGACACGTCCGATCTGGATACGTAACTTCAGCAGGTCAGGTGAGGGCTGAAGGAAGGGGTATCTCGAGTTTTTTTCGGTCAGGAACCGAGGGACAGAAGACCGTGATGCAAAAAGTCGATGGTAGGACAAAAGGGATCAGATGTTGGTCCAATTTAGGCCTTGTTGGAATGACCGGTATGGTTTTTTGGGGAGTGCTGTCATCGGTTCCCGGTGCAGATCGCGCCTTTGAAGAGGTACCTCCAGAGAGTTCCTCTTTTCGAACAGAGGCCGTGGGCAAACGGTCTGTCCGGATTGAAAACACGGAAGAGCCAGTAAAGTTGACAGCCAGGGCGGTCGCGTTGCATCGGCAGGCTTTGGTGGTCGACGGGCATAATGATCTTCCTTACAAGTTGAGAAACGTATCTTTCGATCGAATGGATCTTCTTTCTTCCCAAAGTCAGTTTCACACCGATATCCCACGTCTTATACAAGGTGGGGTTGGCGCTCAGTTCTGGGCTGCGTATGTCCCTATTCAAACAATTAAAAGTGGTGAATCAAGCCGTTACTGTCTGGAACAGATGGATTTGATCCATCGTATGGTAAGACGTTATGAACAGGTGTTCGAACTGGCGGTTAACGTAGAACAGATTCGGAGTATTCGAGGGCGTGGCAAAATCGCTTGCCTGATTGGCATTGAAGGTGGGCATGCTATTGAAAACTCACTCGCCTTGTTACGTATGTATTACCGTCTTGGTGCACGTTACATGACACTTACACATAATCAGACACTGGATTGGGCAGATGCCGCAACCGACGAAGCCCGTCATGGTGGATTAACTGATTTTGGTGAACAAGTTGTTCGAGAAATGAACCGTTTAGGCATGTTGATTGACATTTCACATGTCTCAGCCGACACCATGAGGGATGTTTTGCAGGTAACACGGGCTCCTGTCATCGCGTCTCACTCATCCGCTTTTGCTCTGCATAAACACCCCCGGAATGTGCCAGATGACGTGCTGCAGCGGTTGGTCGATAATGGAGGTGTGGTAATGGTGAATTTCTATTCGACTTTTCTGGTTGGAGAAACAAGGACTGCAACTCTTCGCAATGTTCTGGATCATATTGACCATATTGTCAAAGTGGCTGGTATTGATCATGTAGGTCTGGGATCAGATTTTGATGGTATTACACGTGTGCCTGGTCAGCTTGAGGATGTTTCCAGGTTTCCCTACATCACTCAAGGACTCCTGGACCGAGGCTACAGCGACAAGCAGATTCTGAAAGTTCTGGGTGGCAATCTACTGGTAGCGTTTCAGGCTACGGAAAGAGCGTCTATTTCTTTTTCGGATGCTTCAAGTGCCCGTGAGTCACGCTGATACCTCTGGTATGGAGGGTTTTTCACAGACGATTCTGGCTACCATAAGGTGCTTGTGATTCGACTGATAGCTGGCTGCGTGTGTCTTACTTTGAATTAGGAACAGATCAGGAAGGCGGATGTCTGTGAAGGTTTTTGAACAAATTGACCAATTGTTAACCCAGGCAGGCGTGAAGTTTGATGTTGTTGAGCATCGTGCGGTTTACACCAGCGAAGAGGCGGCGGAAGTGCGTGGAAGTTCCCTGGCTAGTGGGGCCAAGGCACTTCTTATCAAAGTGGGAGATGCCGTTATGTTATTTGTCATGCCCGCGAACCGTAAACTGGATAATAGGAAGGTTCGGGAACACTTTGATCAACGTCGGATTCGTTTTGCATCGATCGAAGAGGTGCTTACGATAACCGGGCTGAAACCCGGTAGCATTCCACCCTTTGGAACACTATTTAATCTCGATACCGTATGTGATCCACTACTCGGGGAAAACCACTTTATCAACTTTAATGCCGGTGAACACACCCGGTCTGTTTCGATGGCGTTCGATGACTATGTCCGAATTGAAAAGCCCCGTTTGCTGGAAATCACGCAATGAAAAATTTTAGGGAAAATGCCCCGCATGCTGTCGCACACGGAGGGCATGGTGGACCATCAATTGATATTCGTCATGGGTCAGTCCTTCCCAGTTGTCAATAATGGTCAGGTTCGATTCCAGTTCCTCACGCGTATTGGGTGCCATAAGGCTGATAGAAACCGATGGGTGACTGATAACAAAACGGTACCACATGGCCGCCGAGGGTGGGACAAAGCCAGTCGGATCGGCAGGTGTGCTTTTCATGAGTGCCCCCCAGCGTAGTCCAGTATAGGTGATCACGGGAATCTGAATTCGATCTGTTATCGGAAACACGTCCTGTTCCGCGCCGCGATGGGCTGCATTATAACGAATCATGAGCGCGTCCAACTTACCGCTTTGGGCAAACTCAGCAGCCAAAGATCGCTGGTGACTGGTTAATCCAATCATGAGCAGCTTGCCGGATTCACGGGCTTTTTCCAGAGTGTACTGTGCTCCATCAGGTTGTATGATCTGTTGCCACTCGTGTTCCGTTTCAACATAGTAGTGAGTTACCAGATCGATATAGTCAACAGCCAGTGTCTGCAAAATAGAGTCGAGCTCCATTTGCGTATCTGTTGTGTACCGTGATCCTAATTGTACGGCAATGATCACGCGTTCTCGCTGTCGAGGGGACAGGGATCGAATGGCTTCGCTCATCCCGTCCTCGTGTCCAGGCCAGTTCAGATAGTTGATTCCCCTTTCAAGTGCCCACAACACGTCCTGTTTTAGAAGGCGGGTACCACCGCGCGTTGCCAGCCCCAGACGGCACACGGGAGGAAGATTTCCCAGGGAAGTGTGTTTTTCGGGTTTCCTGGGTGATAAAACCGGTTTTACGATCATAGGGGGGTGGGTTCGCTAAGAGATATCCTGTTGTTCCACGGAGATTGATTCTGACTGTGAAGTCAGCTGCTTCCGGTAATCATGACGAAGGGCAGTCAGTTTTTCATTTAGAGTTCGATAGAGTCTTCTGGGTTCCCGTGGCACGTGATTGGCTAACGCGTAGGCGCACAAAAGGGGAAACCCTATGGTGGAATCTACATAGCAAGTCACGGCATCGGGTAGTTGTTTTGGATCGAGTTTTCCCCAGGTCATTGCTTCTGAGGGTGTGGCGCCGGAAAGTCCGCCCGTATCGGGCCGTGCGTCAGTGAACTGTAGAAAGTAGTCATATCCACAGCTCTCCAGTCCTAGTATTTCCTGAATATGCGGTTCAGTTTGTAACAGGAAGTTTTTCGGGGTACCGCCGCCGAGAATCAAAGCAGCGTTTTTGCCTTTTTTCTGAGCATCGTAAACCAGTGCTGCAGTCTCGTTGATATCGGTCCAGGGGTCGATGCGCAGCTTCGATTCTTCCAAGGAGAGTGCAGCTGCGCTGAGTGCCATGGAACTGTCTCCAGGTGCTGAAGTATAGACCGGAATGTCGAGTTGGTGGGCGCAGGACAAAATACTTCGAGGAGGACGTTGGAGTTGATGGTCTCGTGCAGCAAGGTACTTACCAACTAACCAGTGAAATTCGGCGGATCCCATGGTTCGCTGAAACGGTTCCGTCTGTAGCAATTGGTGGTAAAATCGATCGGTATCCAGCAAAACCTCTTCTTCAAACAGAATATCGTAAATACGAATGATACGGTGTTCTCTTAATTTCAGGTCATCGTGTCGGGGACCACTTTGGTGAAGGTCAAAATCAAGCGCAAAATGCGTGTCGTGATAGAGGTTTGCTCCGGTTGAAACAATCCAGTCAACAAAACCCGCTTCCATCAGTGGAATCAGACAACTTTGACCGATGCCGGCGGGAGTTAACGCACCACTAATCGAGATTCCCACGATCACGTTCTCGTTAAGCATTTTTTGACTAAAGAGGTCGCAGGATTCGCGCAGGCGACTCGCGTTATATGCTAGAAACGTTCCATCAATCAGTTCCGAAATACCCGTTGAGTTGGAAATCGGAGTAGGGTCAATTTTCCATTGAGAGCATTTCTCCAGCATCTTCATGAGTATGCGTTCCTCTGAATCTATTTGAAAATAATCGTGATAGAGTTTCTGCCCGAATGGTTTCAGAATCCATGGAGGAGATCAATGAAAGCTATTCAATGGTGGCATTTGATAAGGTAAGTCGTTTGTCAGGGCAGCAGCACTGCTGCCGCAATGACGGTTGTCCAGAGTCCTTTTTTGTTTCCAACGGCAGTTTGTGTGGTATTGCTGGATCTGTAAATTTGACCGGAAAAACGCCATATTTCACGTTTTTCATCCCAGCTGCTGTCCGCATCAAATTCAACTCCCAGTACGGTGGCAAGCATCTCGGCCGCGAGATCTTCCGCATAGTCCCCAGCCTTTTCGGATGTTTGTCCAAAGCTATGATGTTCGCTCAGGTAGCCGAATCCTTCCGTATCGCGAGGGGTTGCCACTCCGACAGAGGCTGCGATCAGGCGGTGGGGTTCATTGGTGGCATTTTCACTCATGACAACATGTACAATTTGCCCGGGTTCGAGCTGTTTCAACCCTTGGGATTTCGTGGTATTTTTGCAACGGGGAGGGTATATGGAGCTGACTCGAACCAGGTTGAACTGTGCGATACCGGCTTTGCGCAAAGCCATTTCAAAACTGGCGAGTTTCTCTTTGTGTTGACCAACGCCTTTGGTCGTGAAAATTTGTTTTGCAACGTACATTAGGGTCCTGTTCAGATAGCATTTTTCGGGAAAGGAGGCTCGGAAGGAATGAAGTCAGGTTGCGCGTGTCTACCACGTCCTGTTACAAGAGTCAGGTCGGGTTTTCCGGGCAGTCCGTTTTGATTCGTTCTGAGGTTCCAGGTTTTCAAGTACTTCGGAGAGTATCCTACCTCGTAGTGACATTGTCAAAACAGAGGCTGTGGTTTAAATGAAAGTAAACGATAATCGAGTTACCCGACCGAGAAAAAGGAGCCGGGTGTGAAAGGCAGACAGGCAGAATTTATTATAGTCGGCGGTGGAATCATGGGAGCCAGCCTGGCTTTCCATCTTGCACGTCGTAAAGTCGGGCGTGTTTTGCTGATGGAACGTCGTTTCTTGGGTGCTGGATCGACCGGTAAGACCGGTGCCATCATTCGTCAGCATTATACACATAAACTGACAACAAGGATGGCAATGCAGGGGCTACAGTTCTTCCAGTCTTTTGAAGATAGGGTGGGTGGGCCTCGTGTGTTTACCCAATCGGGAATGATTTTGGTTGTTCCACGAAATGATGAAAAACGACTGGAAGCCGTGTTGCAAATGCAACAGCAGGAAGGAGTCGACGTCAGAAAAATATCGTCGGATGACCTTCGGGAGATGAATCCTGACAGTCGACTGTGTTCGGATGAAATTGCCGTCTATGAGCCGGAAGCGGGATATGTTGAGGCCATGCAGGCCCTGGCCTCGTTTGCCGAGGCAGCTCGAAGGGATGGCGCTGAAATTCTTCAACCGGTTGAAGTTAAAGGAATCAAAATTCGGGAGTCGCATGTTACCGGAATCAAAACCAGCGAAGGCGATTTTTCTTCAAAAAATGTCATCATTGCCGCCGGACCTTGGGCAGCAAGCGTTGCACAGACTGCTGGTTTTCATTTACCGGTAGATCCGTGTCGAGCGCAGGTAGCGTTGTTCCGTCGACCTGCAACGGAATCGGGCAACGTATCCGTTTATTGTGATTTTGCAAATAACATTTACTTTAAACCTACCTGGGGAGAGATGATGCATGTTGGCAGTCTTGGCTCGGAAGAGGCCGACGCGAAAGTGGATCCGGATCACTGTCCGGAAATTCCGAAAGAGAGTTTCCTGTCTTACTGCCACGCGCGGATTTCTAACCGGATTCCTTTTATGGGTTCGAGCCCCTTTCGAGGAGGCTATTCGGCAATGTACAGCATCACTCCGGATTGGCATCCATTACTCGGTGCCGTTCCCGGTATCGAAGGACTGTACTGCGCTGCGGGTTTCAGCGGGCACGGTTTCAAATTTTCACCTGTTGTGGGACGTCTGATGTCCGAACTAGTGGTTGACGGACAGACTACTCTTGATATTACCCCTTTACGCCTTCAGCGTTTTGATGAATCGCAGGCCATTACGACCCCGTATGGTTATGGTGTAATGGGATGAAAGGTCGGTTTGAATTTTGTCCGGCGATAGAATAGTTTAATGGGTACTTTGGCCCCTGAATGGAATGGTCACCATAGTGGAAGGTGGTTCCAGGTCAGTTTTGATAATGGTTCTTTTGAAAGTGATTATGACATGAGAAAGCTCGGCATGGTCTTGTTGCTGACAATTGGATGGGGAAATCTGAATGCAGGCGATGACAAGGTTGCTCAATGGATTGAAACCATTCGTTCGGTTGGTGCGCAAGGACGTGGTTCGCTGGAAGCGCGTGCTGCACGGACTCAGTTAGCGGGTCGGGGACCAGAAATTTTACGTGATTTACTGGTGGGCATGGACACTCCCGATATTGTATCTTCGAATTGGTTAAGGTCTGTGTTTGACGAGATTGTAGACCGCACCTGGGCCCATAACCCGAAGTTGATTCCTGATCAGGAATTTCGCGATTTTTTTATGGATTCTCGTCGTGAAGGTCGTGTTCGTCGTCTGGTGTTGTCCGTGCTTGCTAGACGCGATCCGGAATTTCCTGGACGGATAATTCCCGGGTTAGTGGAAGATCCAGAATTTCGATTTGATGCCATTGATCACCTTCTGAAACAGGCGAAACGCAGGCAGGAAAACAACGAATCTGAGCAAGCGATTACCCTTTTTCAAAGGGCATTTGAGTTCTCTCGCGATGAAAATCAAATACGTACAGCTGCCGATCAATTGGTAAACCTTGGGCAACCGGTCAGTATTGTAGACCAGCTGGGCTATATTCTGGACTGGTATTTGATTGGGCCATTTCATGGTCCTGGTACGTCTTCTTTTGGGATGGTCTATCCCCCTGAAAAAAACGTGGATTTACAGGCCCGATATATGGGGAAATTAGGGGAAGTGAGCTGGAAACGTTATCGTACCAACGACACCTTCGGAACGGTGAACCTTGTGGACACGCTCAGTCCCTGTGACGAAGCAGCTGCTTACGCATTCACTGTGGTAACGCTCGAAAAGGACCATCATGCACAGTTTCGCTGTGGTGCCGATGATAATCTGTCCATTTGGTTAAATGACTCGAAAGTTTTTGCGAAAGAAGAGTGGAAGAACGGAACTCGATTTGATCGTTTTCGAGTCAATGTAAAGTTGAAGAAAGGTCGTAATCGAATTCTGGTAAAAGTTTGTCAGGGGACAAAGTACAGTAATCCTGAACTGTCCAATCTCTGGTCTGTTCAGATGAGGATTTGTGAATCGGATGGAAAAGGAGTGGCTTTCGATTATGCCCTACCGGAGATTCGTAAAGGTTCACAGTTGAACGATTCAGAGCGGTGATGGATTTCTGTACGTTGCGTTCGAATTATGCGGAAGCCTTGTATCAATTGAAGAATCGGGGAATCAGATGTGTGTCTGTATACGTGTGTTGTTGCGTGTGCAAATGATCAGTCTGCTAATGCTGGCAGCTGCGGTTTCAACGGGAGAGGCGGCAGACTGGCCGGGTTGGCGGGGGCCTCAAGGAAACGGGATAACATCCGAAAAAGAGTTGCCGACCCGGTGGTCGGAACATAAAGGTATCCGCTGGAAAGTGGCACTTCCAGGTATGGGGGTCAGCACACCTGTGATTTGGAATGAGTATGTTTTTGTAACGGCATCTTCTGGCAACAAGCATGGACAGCTGCATTTCTTGTGTCTAGACCGGAAGGACGGTGGCGTTGTATGGCATCGTCGATTTTGGGGTACATCTCCGACACGTTACTTTCAGGGACGCAGTTCCATGGCCACTCCGACACCGGTTACCGATGGGAATCTGGTATGGGGTTTTTTTGGTACAGGAGATTTGTTTTGTTTGGATGTAAAAGGAAATTTGCTGTGGAGTCGTTCTTTGGTGCAGGAATACGAACGATTTCAAAATCGTTTTGGAATGAGTAGTTCCCCTTTGCTGGTAAATGAAATGCTGATTTTGCAATGTGACCATTGGGGTCAATCCTATTTGATTGCGATGGATCCGTATTCGGGGAAAAACCTCTGGAAAACAAACCGAAATGAAAATCTTTCCTGGACGACTCCTTTTCTGACACGTGCGGGCGGTGAGGCGGAATTGATTGTCTGCGGCAATTTCCAAGTTCGTGGTTACGATCCGTTAACCGGAACCGAGCAATGGGTCGCACGCGGATTAACTCAAGATTCGGTACCTACAGCCGTTTCAGGTGATGGGCTTATTTTTGTCACTTCCGGTCCGGGTGGTGCCAGTCTGGCGATTCGGCCCGGAGGAAATGGTGATGTCACTGAGTCACATGTCCTATGGCGTACTCCTCGCGGTGCCCCATTTGTTCCTTCACCGGTGTATGTGAACGGGCTGTTTTATCTTGTCAGTGACAAGGGAATCGCGACTTGTTTAGACGGTCAGACCGGAAAACCAGTCTGGCAGAAACGATTGGGCAGGGCGTTTACCGCATCGATAATTGGATCGGAAACGCATCTTTACTATGTTGATGAGGACGGTACTACATCCGTTTTAAGTACCGGTCCGGATTCAGAAGTGCTGAGTCGAAACGCTTTAAATGAACCTGTTTTTTCGACTCCATCCATCTCGAACGGAGATGTATTCATTCGTGGCATAGAGCATTTGTATTGTGTGGACGGACAAAGTTCCTTGCCGTAAATGAGCGATCAGTAGGCAGTCACGGCGATTGAAACGTGATCGCTATGGTCGTGCTTCTGAAACACAACTATGATGTAAACTGGATGTTTGGCGTAAAAAGCATAAACTGGAAATTCTGATACACGTTTTAAATGACCCGCGATTACAGAAAATTGACGGAGGAGACGTGCCAGTGTTGACACTGTTGGGAAACAATGCGGGTGGAAAATTTTGCGACGGTCTTTCGCGCAGAAGTTTTGTTCAGATAGGTGGATTGGGTCTTGGAGGAATCTCTTTGCAGGAGGTGTTGCGCGCTCAGTCGCATGCGCCTGCAAGAAATTCGGAAAAGTCTGTCATCATGATTTATCTTCCCGGTGGGCCCACTCATCTTGATACAGTTGACATGCGTCCTCATGCCCCACAGGAAATCAGGGGACCATTCAGTCCGATACAAACCGCCGTTCCTGGCATTCAGATTTGTGAGCTTCTGCCGACGTTGGCCAAGAACGTAGACAAGATGGTTTTGATTCGTTCTTTAGTTGGCGGACAGAACCGGCATGAGTCATTTCAATGTTATACGGGACGTCCGGGTGGCCGCCCCGGAGACAATGAGCCGGCAGGAGGATGGCCTACTTTTGGTGCAGTGGTTTCCAAGCTACAGGGTCCCGGACCAGGCCGGGTTCCGGCTTATTTGGATGCAGGACCTAAAATGGGTTACGGCCCCTACAATAACATGGGCGGACACGATGGACCGTTTAAGCCTTCGTGGCCCGGATTTACAGGAATACGTCATACGCCCTTTCAGCTCAACGGTGAAGGTAAAGATGATTTGGTGCTGAACAGTGTCTCAGCTGATCGGCTTGATTCGCGTAAACGTTTGCTGGATTCATTTGACCAGTACCGACGCGGAATCGATTCGACGTTGCGTGAATCGGATCAGGAGTCCGACCCATTTCGTGAGCAGGCACTGGGGATTCTGACCTCCAGTAAACTGGCGGAGGCGCTGGATCTGGAAAAAGAACCAGATTCTGTACGTCAGCGTTATGGATCGGGAGGGCCGACGACACCGAGTTTTGGTGGTGCACCCAAGAGTCCTCAGCATTTTCTGTTGGCGCGTCGTCTGGTTGAGGCTGGTGTCCGCTGTGTGACCGTTGCTTTTGGAGCCTGGGACTGGCATGCCAATCGTGGCGGCCCTCTGTCCAAGTTAGCATCGGAAGATCTTCCGATGTTCGACCAGGCACTGTCTGCATTGATTGAAGACCTCGGAGATCGTGGATTGCTTGAACGCGTATCGGTAGTGGTGTGGGGTGAGTTTGGGCGTACCCCACGTATCAATGCTAAAGGAGGAAGGGATCATTGGCCGGAAGTAGGATGCTGTTTGCTGGCCGGAGGAGGCATGAGTACGGGACAGGTTGTCGGATCGACAACCAAATGGGGAGAACGCGCTCGCAGTCGTCCAGTTCATTTTCAGGATGTATTTGCCACGCTGTACCATAACATGGGTATTGATACAAAAACGGCAACGGTCCAGGATCTGACCGGTCGTCCACGTTATCTTGTAGAAAATGGTAACTACGCTCCAGTTGCTGAAATCATCTGATTAGAACGTGACAGAGACATCGTCACCCTTTAGTTGTGTACCCACTTGAGGCTTTCGATTTCTGCTCACAGTCCTGAAGTGACTATGAGAATGTGTGCCAGGTACCCGAGCTGTTGGACTGGGGTCCGGTTGAAAGATAGAAGCAATCTCCGCTCAAAACCGGGAATAACGTATTTAGAGAGTTGTCCTGCCAATAAGCTGGATGACACCGTCACAGGATCTTTTCCGTTGTCGCTGTAGGAGATGTCTTCTGCCATCCTGAAGAATATAATATCGCGTTTCAGGACTGGTGTGCATGCCAGGCAGCATGGATGTGTTCAATGATGGTTTCCAGTCCCTTTCCTTGGTTCAGCTGACTGAAAACAAAGGGGCCTTTCTCACGCATCTTTTTGGCGTCACGTTCCATGACGGAAAGGTCTGCACCAACGGATTCGGCGAGATCGATCTTGTTAATCACAAGTAAATCAGACTGCGTAATACCGGGACCTCCTTTGCGTGGGATCTTGTCTCCGCCGGCCACATCAATCACATAAACGGTGTAATCAGCCAATTCTCGACTGAAATGTGCAGCTAAGTTGTCCCCCCCGGATTCCAGTAACAGAAGATCCGGATTGAATTGTCTGGTTAGTTGCTCCAGGGCAACCAGATTGGCGGAAACATCCTCGCGGATGGCAGCGTGTGGGCATCCACCCGTTTCGATGGCCATGATGCGCTGATGGTCCAGAGCCTCATGGCGAGTGAGAAATTCAGCGTCTTCACGGGTAAAGATATCGTTGGTCACCACTCCTAGTTGGATGCGTTCTCGCATCGCTCGGCACAAAGCCAATAAGAGGGCTGTCTTACCGCTGCCAACGGGACCACCTACTCCAATCGTAAAGGAACGTTGCTCAAAATCACGGTTTTCCATTGGGGGAGTTCGGTGGTGGAATTCTCCCGGTTGGTTCATCTCTTCGTGTGAGTGGGATCCCATGAGGTGCATGTTGCTCATCCTTGCGTAGGGCAGAAACGGGGTTCTAGCTCTGAAACAGACGTGAATAAAGACGGTCCTGTGTTCCCTGCAAGATATCAAGGACCGGAGCGGTTTGCACCGCGTTTTGAAAATTTAAATGGGAATGCTCCAGGGTCATTTTTTCTAGGAGAGGAGAAAGTCGATAGAGTATCGATTGACTGTAGAGAGGACCGACTATACCGAGCCGAACTGCGGCGGACAGGTAGTTTTTCAGAGCAATAAAAAGGAACAACTCACCCATTTGAACGGAATCCAATTTCAGTGTCCGAGTGGTCACAGCAAAGTAAACAGTAAAATGGCCCGCGTGTCCTTCCTGAATATGCTGAAAGAGGTGATCCAGTTCTTGCAGACCGAAAATCTTGGTAACGGCCGTTACAAAGGCATGTCCCTGGCGTCGACTTGCACGGTTTGAAACGTGATTGGAGAGGAAAATGTCAAGTGCGCAATCGAGTTTGATTAAAGACGGAGGGCTCTGGTGAGCGGCAAATGCGAACGGGAGTTGGCTCTTGCATAATCCAACTAAACTGTTTTTAAGAAAGGAGATAAGGGCATTAATGTCGGGAATCGTTCCGTGTTGCCAGGCACTTTCCAGACCATTTGAATGGGCAAAACCACCGCTTGGGAATGCAGAGTCAACCAACTGCCATAAAATCCACTGAGCCTGTCTGGTCTGGTTTGTTTCGAGAGCGGTCATCATGTGAGTGTTTCCTGGTATGTAGCGACCGTTATCAGATACACAAAAAAGTGTCAGAAAAGCTAAAGTGAGAGCTCAACTCTACCGATACAGCCCATACAATCCCTAATTCTAGCACGCTTTGTGGAAGGTATGAAGCCTGCTGATAGAAGCCCCCTGCCGGGATAATTTGGAATCAGTTTGAAGAGAAGGAGCTTAGGTCGATGCTGTCGAAAAGATGGATAATTGCAATAGTTGCAGCAGCTTTAGGTATATATCAAACTCAATCTTTTGCCCAAGTTGGACAGGATCGAAGTGGGCAAAACGTGATAGGCCATGACCAGGCTGTGCAGGCCTATTTGAGCGATGGGAACAACCAGATTGGAACAACTGCCATTGTGAGCGAAGTGCTTGCAGAGGAAGACGAGGATAAGTCGTCTTCGTTCTTTACCGGAAATGGAATTGATATTCAAATTGGTAATAATGCATCGGTGAAGGTCGGAGCGGGATTACGTACCAGTTTAAATCTCGTAGAGGACGATTCTCCGAATGGCTCACAATGGAGCTCTGATTTCAATCTGGATAATCTAAGATTGTACCTTAGTGGTAATGTGGTTGACTATTTGGGGTTCGAATTCAATACCGACATTAATAACGCAAACGGTTTTGACGATCCCGACGACATTCGTGTTCTGGATGCAGTCGGAAAGCTGGAAGTAAACGAGCTTTTCAACCTCTGGTTAGGACGTTTTCTGCCGCCGAGTGATCGTTCTAACTTGAGCGGGCCATTCTATCTGAATGCCTATGAGTTTCCCTACGTGCAATTTGGTTACCCCGGCATTTTGCAAGGCCGAGATGATGGTGCGGCCATATGGGGGCAGGTAGGTGAAGGTGCATTCAAGTGGCAAGTGGGTATGTTTAAGGGAACGGATGGATTTCCCAACGGTGATGATCATCGAATGCTGACCGCACGATTAACTCTTAACCTCCTTGATCCGGAACCTGGCTACTACAATCAAAGCACTTACTATGGAGAGAAAGACATTCTGGCTCTGGGTGTTGCGATGATGAACCAGAATGACGCCACAGGAACAATTGCTGATCCTGAAGATTATCTGGGATGGAACATTGATGTTCTTTTTGAGAAAAAACTGGATAGTGATGGAGTCTTGAGTTTGGAATCCGCTTACTACGATTTTGATGACAATGGTGCCAATAATATGGAGATTGCTACGGGTGACCTGGTAGATATGAATCGTCAGGGTGAGAGTTTCTTTATTCTTGCTGCCTATCTGTTCCCGGACCAAGTGACAGTGGGTAACATTGAAGGTCAGTTTCAGCCCTATTTCCGATTTATGGATTTTGACCGGGACTTTCCAGCCAACGGTGAGACAGAAGAAGGGCTCGATTTTGGTCTCAACTACATTATAGATGGTCATAATGCCCAGATATCGGTGGTTTATGGACGTCGTGAACCAGGCCCCGGTGCAGGGAACTATGATCTTGTTCGAATTGCAGCCCAGCTACAGTTTTGATAGCAAGCGTTTCCTGATACAGGGAACCGGTTGTTAATGCTCTGGCGTACAACCAGTGGAAACCAGAAACCTGACTCTCGTTTCGGGGGTCAGGTTTTTTAGTGCGCTGAAGAGGAAATGGCATAATTCGAATACCCTGCAGTGCCTAAATGGCGAGCTTAGATTGCCTGCTGTGTATGCAGTGATGTGTTGTGCAGCGAGTGCAACGACTTTTTTGATAGTTAAAAAGTCTATGCCATCACTGTAGTTACGTATCCGTTGCATGTGACACCTGCATGTGGCACTGTATTTGCCTTGTATTCAGTTGAGTGCTAGGCGGTCTAGCCTGATTGGCTTCGATATGGATTGTGCGCATGCCAAAGGCACAGCAGGTATATAGAGAAAAGGATGGGTAGGAAAAGTGAAGATCAAGAAACTCACACAGCATATGGCGCTACTTCTGGGATTCAGTTTCTGTCTGGCGGGTTGTGGTGGCGGCGGTGATGCACCTGAAAGCTCTCCCGCTCCAGAAGGTGAAAGTGTGTCGACCGGAACGGGGGCCTCAGAAGCAACCCGTCCGTCGAGCAGTGACTCTTCGGAAACGGCTGCAGCCGATGTGAAAACGGAAAGTGTCAAGATAGGCGTCCTTCATTCCCTGTCAGGAACCATGGCTATTTCCGAAACCTCGCTTCGGGATGTGGTTTTAATGGCGGTTGAGGAGATTAACTCAGAAGGTGGAGTTCTGGGAAATAAGATTGAACCGGTTGTGGTGGATCCAGCCAGTGATTGGGACCTTTTTGCCGAAAAAGCGAGAGATCTAATCACCGCTGATGAAGTAGCCGCGGTTTTTGGTTGTTGGACTTCGGTAAGCCGAAAATCAGTTTTACCGGTTTTTGAGCAGTACAATTCGCTCTTGTTCTATCCGGTTCAGTATGAGGGAGAAGAGCAGTCAAAGAACGTTTTTTACACGGGTGCCTCTCCTAATCAGCAGCTGATTCCCGCAGCACAATATCTGATGAGTGAAGAGGGTGGCAGTTACAAGAAATTCTATCTGCTGGGCACCGATTACGTTTTTCCCCGAACAGCTAACAAAGTTCTGAAGGCGTTCCTGTTATCTGAGGGTGTTGCTGAAGAGAGTATCGTGGAAGAGTATACACCGTTTCATCATCAGGATTATCAGACGATTGTTGGCAAGATTAAGGATTTCTCAGTGAGTGGTGATGCCTGTGTGTTGTCGACCATTAACGGTGACAGCAATGTGCCTTTTTACAAGGAATTCGCAAATCAAGGTCTGACCTCCGGTGATTGTCCGATTATGGCCTTTTCCGTGGCAGAAGACGAGTTACGTGCGATGGATGTACCACCTCTGGTTGGCCATCTGGCTGCGTGGAATTATTATCAGAGTATTGACACTCCTCAGAACAATAGTTTTGTCGATAAATTCAAAAAGTATTGTGAGAACAATAACCTGCCTGGAGGGGCTGATCGGGTAACGGATGATCCGATTGAAGCAGCCTATTTTGGCGTATATGTTTGGAAACAGGCTGTTGAAAAAGCCGGGTCGTTTGATGTCGATGCGGTTCGCGATGCTGTTTATGGTCTCCAATTTGAGGCTCCAGGTGGATCAAAAAGGATGCATCCGGATAACCAACACACTTTTAAGCCGGTCTATATTGGAGAAATTCGCCCCGATGGTCAGTTTGATATTGTTCATCAGACTGACGGTCTTGTGGAACCGGATTCTTACAGTAAGTTTCTGCATCCAGAGGGTGATTTTCCCGCGCCCACCGGTGGTCCTCAGCAGGGTACCTGAGGTCGCAGAGACCCGGAAATCTTCTTATTGTGATTGTTTTATCATTCAGAATCCCGAAAGGCGGGATTCTGAATGTTTATTTCCCACCTGTCTGTGGGATCATCCCACGGGCATGCCAATGACACGCATGGAATGAGTGTCACAACAGGCTTTTCTTTTTCCTGACTCTCTCTACTTACCAGGGCAAAATGTCATGTTAACCGTGCCCAAATGGGGGACGGTAGCCGTTGCAATATGGGCGGTTGTTACTTTCGAATGCATGTTGTTTGCAGACGATGAAACGACCCTTCGCCAGGATATGCTGCGGCTGACCGCATCTGAAAGGGCGGATCGTCTATCCGCTATTGAATCGTTACAGCGTGTGCGAGACGATCGTGTCTTGCCCTTTCTGGAAGCCTATCAGCGTGGCGAAATCTATCTGTGGAATAGCCAACTGATATTTTGCGCAGCGATGAATCGCAATTCGGAAGCAACTCTCATGGTTCCCTTATCCGATCCCTTGACAAGGGACCCTATAGAACGGGATGGACAAGTCGTGGTGGTAGCTAAAAGGGAGCTTGATGCAGTAGGACCCAGGAGGCCGGAACGTCGTTTGATTACTAATGCTATACGAGTTCTCGAACTATGGTCTTCAGATCGTGAAAGGCGATTGGGGGCGGTTCGGAGATTAGGGGATACTCGTAACCGGATATTTATGGAGCCACTTGAACAGTTGCTCGATGCGGAAACAGACGAAAAAGTACGCCATACGGCCAGAGAGAGTGTGTACCTCCTTCAATTGGCAGGAACGATAGAGGGACTTCCGCAGGGGGATCGAATCGAAGCAGTTAAGCAACTGGGTGAGATGGCAAGCGCCCGTGCCGTTCCGGTTTTGAAAGATATCTTAGCTCCATTAGAAGAAGTGACGGATTCAAAGACGATTTCTGAAGAGTCCATGCGGGAGGCGCTCCGCCAATCTTTGGCACAGATCGAATCCTATCAACAAAGGGTTCGCGTGGTAGGTTACCTTTTCAGCGGACTATCGCTGGGATCGATCCTGATTTTAATGGCACTGGGGCTTTCGGTCATCTTCGGTCAGATGGGAGTGATCAACATGGCTCACGGAGAGCTAATGATGGTTGGTGCCTACGCCACATACCAAGTACAGAAATACTTCGGGCATTCTCTACCTGATAATCCTGAGAATTTGTTTTATGTGTGGGCTTTGCCTGTGGCTTTTTTTTCTGCTGCAGGCATTGGTTGGTTGATGGAACTGCTCGTTGTGCGCCATTTGTACGGTCGTCCACTGGAAACGCTGTTGGCTACATGGGGGATCGGATTAATTCTGATGCAGGCAGTTCGCCTTTATTACGGTGACAACATTGGTGTTAACAGCCCCGAATGGTTAATGGGTGGTATGGAGCTTTTTCAAGACTTTCGTCTGCCTTACAACCGCCTGTTTATTATCGTCCTGACATTGGTATGTTTGTCTTTGCTATATGCTCTGATGCGTTATACCCGTACCGGACTATGGATTCGTGCGACGGTGCAAAATCGGGAAATTGCCAGTAGTCTCGGAGTTAATACACGTCGTACCGATGGTCTTACTTTCGCACTGGGTTCGGGTCTGGCTGGGATAGCCGGCTATGCCCTGACCCTGATTGGGGGCGTTACACCTGACATGGGCCAGAACTATATTGTGGATTCGTTTCTGGTGGTCGTAACCGGTGGTGTCGGGGAGTTGGCAGGTGCTGTAATTGCCGGATTGAGCTTAGGTGTAATAAACAAGTTTCTGGAACCGTTTTTTGGTGAACTGATAGGTAATGGAGCCATCTGGGGAAAAGTGGCAATACTGATTGTCGTCATCTTTTTTATCCAGTGGCGTCCCGCAGGTTTGTTTCCTCCCAGGGGCCGGACGGCCGACCTTTAACTGTGTGTGAATACGCGGCGCGGCCATTTTTTATAGGTATGTGTGTTTGACGTGCTGGCTGGTAAGGATTCCGTGAAATGAACAATCAGGATAGGACTCCACGAAACCGATTCCATTTCCCTGTGGGTTTCCGCGCATTGATTGTCATCACTGCTCTGGGAGTTGTTCCTGGACTTTACTGGGCAGGGTACATGACTATCGAGACGGTCAATATGTTCGGGCGGTACCTCGCTTTTGCCATGGTTGCACTAAGTCTCGATCTTATCTGGGGCTACACGGGTATGCTATGTCTATGTCAGTCCTTCTTTTTTTCGCTGGGCGGGTATGCAATGGGGATGTATCTGGCTCACCATGGCGGACCGGAAGGAATTGTCGATGCGAATGGCTGGAAACTCCCCGCGTGCCTGTATGTGGTATATCCCTATGGCATTGGAGAATCACCCGGGGATGCCATGACTCCCTGGTTCTGGAAACCATTTTACAGACTGGAAATAACGATTCTTCTTGGGTTATTGCTTCCTGGATTGATGGCATTTGTGGTCGGGTTTTTTGTGTTTCGAAGCCGTGTTCGAGGTGTGTTTTTTGCTGTACTTACGCAAGCGCTGACTTTCGCCGCCTGGTTGATATTCTGCATGAATGATATGAAATTGTGTGGTACTAACGGCATGAACCGTTTTGATCAGATTGCGGGTTTTCGTCTTGTTGAAGACCGGACTCGAATGGCGTTGTATTTGATCACGGTGCTGGCACTGATTGCGGTATACACACTATGTCATTTCGTGGTTCATTCACGTCTGGGCAGAGTGCTGATTGCGATAAGGGACAATGAGACACGTCTGCGATTTGCAGGGTATCAGCCATATGTCTTCAAAGTATTCGTTTTTAGCCTTTCGGCCATGATTGCTGGATTGGCAGGTATGTTATACACGCCGCAAATGGGGATTTTTACTCCTACCAATATGGAAGTTAAGGAATCAATACTGATTGTGATATGGGTGGCAGTGGGAGGACGAGGTACCTTGATGGGGCCGGTAGTTGGTGCGCTGGCAATCAATCTGCTTTACAATGTTCTGACATCACAACGTGAATTTTTATGGCTACTTGAAGGAGGAATTCCCGTATCCGTATATGAGAATTTGATATGGAAGCCTGACTATTGGCCTTTTGTGTTAGGAGCCTTGTTTGTGGGTGTTGTTTTGTTTCTTCCTGGAGGTTTGTGGAGTGTTCCAGAGCGTCTGATTTTCATAATTAGGCGTCTGGTTTCTTTAATTTTGAGGACAGAGCGCGTCTGACTTCAAAGACCCGGTAAATTGTTTTGGTCATGGAGATGGGTTCTACGATGTATGCTGATCCTGTATCCGGTCCTGCCGCGACTGCGGGAGAGGATCGAGAGGACGACGTCCGTTCTTTTCTGGTCTATCTAGACAGTGTTCAGGTAGACTTTGACGGATTTCTGGCACTGGACATATCATCGTTTGGTGTTCGAGAAGATGAACTGCGTGTTATTATTGGTCCCAACGGTGCCGGCAAAACGACACTTTGTGATGTGATCAGCGGGAAAACACTACCCAGTTCAGGACGTGTGTTTTTCGATGGCAATGATATTACAACAATGCCTGATGACGAGATTGCCAGACTGGGAGTTGGTAGAAAGTTTCAAACGCCGACGGTTTTTGACAGTCTCACGGTGTTTGAAAATATGGAGCTGTCGCTTCCAGGTAAAAAGGGGATCTGGCGATCGCTCCTATCTCGTCAGTCAGCAGAATCCCGTGACCACATCATGAGCCTTCTTGAACGTGTCCGCCTGGTTACTCAAGCTGAGAAACAGGCTCGTCATTTAAGTCATGGTCAGCGTCAGTGGCTGGAGATCAGCATGTTGATTCTAGCGAATCCGCGTTTGCTGCTAATCGATGAACCCGCCGCTGGGCTTACCGATGAAGAGACGGCATTAACCGCGGAGTTGTTTCTCGAGTTGAGCACGTCTCACAGCATGATTGTTATAGAGCACGATATGAGCTTTGTTCGTCGTTTGAATGCCCCGGTTACCGTATTGAATGAAGGAAAAGTGATGGCAGAAGGCATGATTGATTCGGTACAGAAGGATCCGGCCGTTGTGGAAGCCTACCTAGGGCGTTAAGGGTGAAATCCTATGTTGTCTGTAGATAACGTTTCTTTTTCCTATGGTGAAGTACCCGTCCTTCATGAGATTGGTATGACCATGAATGATGGTCAGATCACGTGTATCATGGGCCGCAATGGCGTCGGCAAAACGACCCTAATGAAGATTGTTATGGGGATTTTTCGAGTACAGACCGGTGAGATCTGGCTCGACAGTCGGCAGGTGACTTCCTTGACAGCCAACCAGCGTGCGCGACAGGGAATGGCAATCGTTCCACAGGGGCGTCAGATTTTTCCTCGGTTGACTGTTTATGAGAACCTGCTGGTAGGGTTGGCCGCTAGAAAACACGGATTTAGGAGAATCCCTGGATTAACTTTTGGAGAGAGACTGAAGGCAGCGGCGGCTACGGCATTCGGACCGCGGACAACTATTCCAGAGGAGATTTATGATCTTTTTCCGGTGTTGAAGTCGATTGGCCAAAGAATGGGAGGGGATCTTTCCGGTGGTCAGCAGCAGCAACTGGCGATTGCCCGGGCCTTGGTGTCCAAACCTCAGGTGCTGTTGCTTGACGAACCAACCGAAGGAATTCAACCCAACATTATTCAGGAGATTGGCGCTGTTTTAGATCTGTTAACGAAACAAGGAATGACGGTTGTTCTGGTTGAGCAGTATGTTGATTTTGTAAAAGAGTTCGGACAGCGGTTTTACATTATGGATCGTGGACGCGTTGTCTCAGATGGCGAAACGGATGAATTGACTTCGGAGATTGTGCACAGTCATTTGGGTGTGTGAAAACGCGTATGGAAAAAAGGCACCCCGAATTCTAAAGATGGTAGATCGGACAGTTGGGTGGGACCTGATGAAAGAGTGTGGATCTTTTGGTTGCGGAGCTGGAAGTGAAAAACGCTAATCGACTCGAACCGGGTTGTGGAGAAATAGAGATTTCCAATGTGTATGGACGCAGTGTCGCGACACGGCTCCAGGCCACTAATCCGCTCAAATTGCTTGCACTGAAAAGAAATACGAATGTCGCTTGGATCTATTCTAGTACCTTTGGTGGTGGATTGGTTTCGGGCGATCAGATTGATTTGAATCTGCGCGTTGCAGAACAGGCCAGCTGTTTTCTGGGAACACAGGCGTCAACAAAAGTGTATCCCAGCGTGAATGGACAAATCTCCCAACAACGTTTAACCCTGTCTATGGAGTCAGGCTCGACCTGTGTTGTTATGCCTGATCCGATTACCTGTTTTGCGGGAGCCAACTATACGCAATCGATGGATATGAACTGTGCATCTACGGCGTCTCTGATACTTGTGGACTGGATGACCAGTGGTAGACGAGCCTATGGTGAGAGGTGGGGGTTTGCCCGTTTTTCAAGTCGATTACAGGTGCGCGTGGAAGGTAAGCCTGTGTTGAACGAGGCACTTTTGCTCGATCCGGAGGACGGGATTATCACCGAGGCTCACCGGATGGGAGAGTATAATTGTCTGGCCCTTGTCTTGGTATTGGGCAACCGGTTTAAAGTACCGGGAGAAACCATCCTGAAACAGATCCAGGGGGCGCCGATAGAAGCGGCATCGATTTTGGTGGATGCCGCGAGCCCCATCCAGTATGGCATAATACTGAAGGTACTGGGCAGGACAACGGAAGTGGTTAGTCAATATCTGAAAAATCGACTCACCTTCCTTACGGAAGTTCTGAGTGAGGATCCATGGAAACGTAAATGGTAGACGAGGAAATGAGACAATGCATTTAGCACCCCGTGAAATTGAAAAGCTCATGCTTCATAATGCAGGAGTCCTTGCACAGAAAAGATTGGCCAGAGGTCTCAGATTGAATTACCCCGAAAGTGTGGCTCTAATTGCCACGCAATTACTCGAATTCATTCGAGAAGGGCGTTCGGTATCGGAACTCATGGATCTCGGAAGACAACTTCTGGGACGCATGCAGGTAATGGCAGGAGTTGCCGAAATGATTGCTGAGGTTCAGGTGGAAGGGACATTTCCGGATGGGACTAAACTGGTTACAGTTCATAATCCGATTGCGGCAGAGCATGGAGATTTAGAACTGGCTCTCTATGGAAGTTTTTTCCCGGTTCCTGATGTCCAATTGTTTTCCCAGGTGGAAGAAGAGGAGCCTCCGATTGGCGCATTGCTTCCGGGTGAGGGAGAGCTGATTCTGAATGATGGCCGTGAAACGGTGTCTTTGGAAATAACCAATACGGGTGATCGTCCCATTCAGGTAGGGAGTCATTACCATTTTATTGAAACCAACGCGGCGCTGAAGTTTGATCGTTCTTTGTCTTATGGAAAACGTCTGGACATTCCCGCCGGAACCGCGGTTCGTTTTGAGCCTGGAGACACCAAGACCGTATCACTGGTAGCTATCAGTGGTAATCAGGTGATTCGGGGAGGCAATTCGA
>CAXEIY010000071.1:0-29037 GCA_963996245.1 uncultured Planctomycetia bacterium
CATGGGCGGTGGTATGGGTGGCGGCATGGGCGGTGGTATGGGTGGCGGCATGGGCGGTGGTATGGGTGGCGGCATGGGTGGCGGCGGTATGGGCGGTGGTATGGGTGGCGGTATGGGAGCCGACGTATTGAAAGGCGGCTTTCTCAGAGTGAAAGCACCTGTGACCAAACGCTCGGGCACCCGATTGCTGCATGGAACAGTACCCCCGGCATTGAAGCGTTCTGGAAAAGGCGATCGCGGTACCAAAAGATTCCAAAACCTTATTGATTCGGTAATCAAAACGCCGGAACAGGAACAGGCAGGCAAGGAATCGGCGTCTGAAAAAGCAGGCGGTTACATGCAGGTACGTTCAGCCGATCCCAGCAATAAGGAACAGCGTCCCTTTTGAAACAGAGGCTGCAAATCGCTGGGAAGAGCACTTTTCCACTCACAAGGAATCGGCCGCAGCGGTGAGACACGCCGTTCGTGCGATGATAGGGGCGGCCAAACGTAATAATAATCTGGCAGAACGCCAGGAAATCCACCGTGAGATTGCGTGGCTTATCGAGGCTGCGTTACGCCATGACCAATTGCAGACATGGATGTACGAAGGCCTCGCACTTGCCTGGGTCAGTAGTGGCGTCCCAGCATCATTTGTTGACGAAAGGATGCTTGCCGTAGCAGAACGTAATTCCGGTGAGCCGGAGGTGCTTTTTCACATTGCGACCGTATTGTCCCGATTGAACCATAATGCAGCCGCTATTCAATTATTTCAGGATGCTGCGACGTTGGATCCGTCGATGCGGGAAGCCTATCTAACGGTCATCGTCCTGGCCGCACAGCAAAATGACGCAGACGCCATTCAATGGGTGTTGACGTCACTGGTGAGCGAATTGTCAGATCAGGAACCCCTGGTTCGTTATGCCAGACGAATGGCATCCCTTATAGCAGAGCGTTTGCGCAGGCGAGGCCAACAGAAAGAAGCCGACTCGCTGTCGGATGCCATCGCACGAGTAGATCAGACTGATTTACAGGTTCGAATATGGTGGTCAGGAAATGCAGATATTGACCTGATAGTGATGGATCCAAGTGAGAAACTGTGTTCGTGGCAACAACCCTATTCGGAGTCAGGCGGAATGCATTTGGGAGACGGGTTCGGGCCCGAAAAAACCGAAACCTATGTGGGCAAACAGATTTTTTCAGGACGATATGTTATCCGTATCCGGCATGTCTGGGGTTCACCGGTAGCCAAACGGGTCAAACTGGAAATTATTAGGCATGCAGGCACCTCCTACCAGAAAAGGGAAGTGTCTAGTGTTCAGTTGACCGAAGAGGACATCGTTATTCCCCTTGAATTGAGTCAGGGGCGGCGGACCAGGTTGGCCGAGATACCGGATATGGCACCAAATGGGAGTGATAACGAAAATCCCTTATCGGGAAATCAGCCAGGAGGCGAGGCCCGTCCATTAGCCAATAGGATGCCAACGGTTCCTGGGGGAAGCGGACCTTCGTATGGATACGACAGCAGCCAGTGGGACCTCTATTTCAATACATTTCCAGTTCTGATGGAAATGAATCGGTTGTTTCCTTCTATTCCCGCCCGTGCGGTTGATGTCCGTCGGCCTTCCCCCTTTGGCTTTTAATAACACGTAACGATGTGCACACATCCACGGGTTCCGGCTGGTAAAAGGGTTGTCGGGGGTCATCTGCCCAGGGTGTCTGACCACCTGGCAATCTGGTTTTCAGGGGGAATGACGATGTGAAGTGCTTGCAATCGACGGTCGGTTTTTGGACAATTTGGGGAGGAGACGTTTTCTCTTTTAACTATCTTCCATATAGTAAAGGAGAGTGCCGATCGAAACGTCAGGTGGAGTAAGTATTTCGTCTAGTGTTACGCAGAGGTGGTCGGATGGGGTGCACCATTTTCGATGACAGAAGTGAAGGTGGATAAATGTTTCGTATCACGCGGCTGTTTTGTGGTGTAAGTGCCTTGGTATGGGGTTTTGGTTTTTCGGTATCTGCAGAAGATCCGAATCCGGAATCTTCAGCTGCGACCGTCAGTTATTATCGCCAGATACAGCCCATTTTTCAGCGTGCATGCCATGGGTGCCATCAGCCGGCCCGGCCCTCAGGTGGCTATGTTATGACGGATCGTACCCATCTGCTCAAAGCGGGTGATACCGGGTTGCCCGGTGTGATTCCTGGTGATCCACAAGAAAGCAGTCTTGTCCTCATGGTTACCGCCGAAGAAGGGGACCAGCCTGCCATGCCGAAAGGGAAGGATCCGCTGCAGAAGGAAGAAATAGAATTAATTTCCCAATGGATATTGCAAGGTGCGGTAGACGATACTCCGGATTCTGCTGTTCGTGTTTATGATACCGAGCAACCTCCCACGTACACACTACCCCCCGTGCTTACGTCGCTCGATTATTCGCCTGATGGAAAGTGGTTGGCAGTTAGTGGTTTTCACGAGGTGTTGATTTATGATACCGCGAGTAACCAGCCCGTGGCGCGACTGATTGGATTATCGCCAAGAATTCAGTCCTTGTCTTTTTCTCCGGATGGAAAACAGCTTGCAGTTACGGGTGGTAAGCCTGCTCAGTTTGGGGAAATTCAGATATGGGATGTAGCGGAACGTCTCCTGAAGCTTTCTTTGACGCTTACGTTCGACACGATTTTTGGCGTGAGCTGGAGTCCTGATGGAAAACTGGTTTCGTTTGGTTGTACGGACAACTCGGTACGGGCAATTGAAATAGATTCGGGAAAACAAGTGCTTTATCAGGGAGCCCATGGCGACTGGGTTCTAGACACGACGTTTTCTGTGGATGCAAGTCATCTTGTGTCGGTCAGCCGGGATCGATCGATGAAATTAACGCAGGTTGCTACGGAACGCTTTGTAGATAACATTACCAGTATTACACCGGGTGCTTTGAAAGGTGGATTAATGACCGTCCGTCGGAATCCGCTATCAGATGAATTGCTGGTGGGTGGGGCAGATGGAATTCCCAAGATCTATCAGATGTACCGAACCAAAGCACGTCGCATTGGCGATGATTTCAATCTTGTTCGAGCTTTTGAAGCGATGCCCGGAAGAATATTTGCAGTCGATTTTAGTAAGAATGGAGAGCTGATTACGGCCGGTAGCAGCTTCAATGGCAAAGGGGAAGTACGCTGCTATAACACGGTTGACGGAAAACGGCTTGCAACCTTTGAAGGGCAGCGCGGTCCGGTTTATACTCTGCGTTTTCACCCCTCTGGTGGTCAAGTCGCTTCTGGCGGGTTCGACGGAGTTGTACGAATTAACGATTCGAAAACGGGAAAGCTTTTGAGTGAATTTGTTTCCGTGCCGATTCGAGCAGAGGAAGTTGCTAAAAAGTCCCAATGATTATGCCTTGGTGGGCAGGTGAAATATTCTGGCAAAGGTGGATGAAATGAAGATTCGAAGTGTGGTGTCAGGTTGTGGAATGTTTTGGCTATGGGTTGTTATCGTAACAGGCTATTCGGGACTTGCCCGGGCCGAGGAAGGCCTCCCTCAGGATGCGAAAATCTTGGCTATTTCCATACAACCGGATCGTGTCGAATTAACCAATCGCTTTCGCTATGCTCAGCTGCTGGTAACGGCAGAACTGGATAATGGTTTGTTAATGGATGTAACGGGCCTTGCACAATATGGATCGCCGAATGGGGTTGTTACGATTTCTTCCGGCGGTTTGGTTCGTCCCCTCTTGGACGGAGGCGATGAAATCAGCGTTCATGTTGCGGGAAAGACAGTTCTTGTTCCAGTTCAGGTAACCAATATAGATGCTAATTACGAGGTAAGCTTTGTTCGTGATGTGATGCCCACCCTTTCGAAATCAGGTTGCAATGCCGGTACCTGTCATGGAAATCAGGACGGTCAAAATGGATTCAAGCTTTCCTTGAGAGGATATGACTCTCTGTTTGATCACAATGCTCTGGTGGATGATCTTTCCGGAAGACGTTTTAACAGAGCGGTTCCTCACGCAAGTTTGATGTTGCAAAAACCATCTGGTGGTGTGCCTCATGGCGGTGGAGTCTTGTTTGATGAGAACCACCCCTATTACCAGTTATTGCAGGCCTGGATAGGTACAGGTGTGTCATTTGATCTCGACAGCAGTCCTCGAGTGCAATCGATCGAAGTGCATCCGAAACTACGTATTCTTGCTCTTCCAGGAATGGTGCAGCAGATGCGTATTGTTGCGACCTACACAGATGGAACGACACGTGATGTCACTGCGGATGCTTTTGTCGAAAGCAATAATACCGATATCGCGGAAGTAGAAGAGGGCGGCCTGATACGAACATTGAGACGAGGTGAGACAGCGGTTCTGGCTCGATACGAGGGGAGTTATGCGGCCTCCACACTCGGTATTATGGGTGACCGAACTGGTTTTGTCTGGGAATCGGTCCCCCAGTTTAATGAGATTGATTCGTTGGTATATTCAAAACTCGAGCGATTTAAGGTTCAGCCAAGTGGTATTTGTACGGATGCGGAATTTGTTCGCAGAAGTTATTTTGACCTGACCGGTTTGCCGCCTTCACCGAATGTGGTGCGTGCGTTTCTTGATGATAAGCGAGATACCCGCACGAAACGTGAGGCGTTGATCGATCAGTTAATAGGAAGTCGGGAATATGTCTTATTCTGGACAAATAAGTGGTCTGACCTGCTTCAGGTCAATCGTAAGTTTCTCAGTCAGAAGGGAGCTTGGGGACTGCGGAGCTGGATCGAACACGCCATCGCATCCAACATGCCTTACAATTCTTTTGTTCATGAAATACTTACTGCAAATGGATCGACTTTTCAGAATCCACCCTCTTCTTATCTGAGAGTTTTGCGAAATCCTGACGATGCGGTTGAAAACACGACCCAGCTGTTTCTGGGGATCCGGTTCAGCTGTAACAAGTGTCATGATCACCCATTTGAACGCTGGACACAAAATCAGTATTACGAACTTGCGAGTTATTTTGCGAGGGTAGGACGAAAACCCGGCGTGGATGATCAAGAAGAAGTCATCTATGAGCAGGAATCGGGAGAAGTAGTTCACCCGAAGACGGGAAGTGCCGTAGCGCCATCATTTCCCTATGCCCATGCAGGAGAGGTACCGACTGAAGGGACACGTCGTGAGCAACTGGCTGCGTGGATTACTTCGCCGCAAAATCCTTATTTTGCGACAACTTTTGTCAATCGGATGTGGAGTTATTTGATGGGTGTTGGGTTAATTGAGCCAATCGACGATGTGCGCGCCGGAAACCCACCCACCAATCCTGAATTGATGGCCGTATTAACGACCTACTTCATGGAGAGTGGTTTTGATGTGCAGAAATTGGTTCGTTTGATTTGCACTTCACGTGTTTACCAGCATTCGATTGAAACAAACCAATGGAATGTGGATGACGAGATCAATTATTCACATGCGATTGCCCGTCGTTTGAGTGCGGAAACCCTTTTTGACGCCATTCATGAAGTGACAGGGTCCGCTTCCCGTTTACCAGGGCTGCCTGAAGGTTTTCATGCGTCGAGGTTACCCGATTCTAATGTGAAGTTAACCAGTGGTTTTCTTGATTTGTTTGGTCGCCCTGCTCGTGAGAGCTCGTGTGAGTGTGAACGAAGTAATGGTATGATGTTGGGACCCGTACTTCAGTTAATCAACGGGCCGGTTGTTGCCGATGCGATAGCAGACCCCAAAAATCGCATAGCGAAACTGGTATCGAAGCACGAAGAGGATGGTGAGGTCGTCAATGGATTGTTTCTTTCCGTATTAAATCGCTTTCCTACGGAAGTCGAAAAACAGACCTCTGTAGAAGCGATTCGTAGTGCAGATTCCAGGCTGGAAGGAGCGCAAGACGTAGTATGGGCCCTTTTAAATAGCCCATCCTTCCTGTTCAACCACTGATAATAGAGTTTGAGGGCATTTGTTTCTGACAAAATTGGGATCCGCAGGTCCGGGTGGCAAGCCCTGGGATTGCTGGACAACGATGCCAGTTATGGTTATATTCCTGGTTGAGGTGGTTTTCTGACGAAGTAATTAAAACAGTACAACCTGTACATTGATACGCTGGTTTTAAAAGAGTCATTTCTTCTGAGGCTGGATAAGAATGCCTCAATCCTTTTAAGGAGGTTTTGTCATGCTGGTAGTTCCGGGTGGGATGTCCAAGGATACCTGTGATGGTATGACACGTCGAGAATTGCTGCGAGTGGGCGGATCGGCAGTATTCGGAGTCAATCTTGCAAGTCTCCTGTCGTCTGATCGTGCGAATGCCGCGGAACAAGGTATCGCAGGTGGTCAGGGTTTTGGTCAGGCGAAGAGCGTAATTCTGGTTTATCTCCAAGGTGGGCCGAGTCACCTCGACTTATGGGATCCGAAGGTGAATGTGCCCGACAATGTGCGCAGTGTTTATAATCCTATCAGTACGAAAATCCCTGGTCTGCAGTTTACAGAATTGTTGCCCAATCTTGCGCAGGTAGTAGACAAAGTAACCATGGTTCGTTCCATGAGTTACACCCCTATCGGTTTGTTTAATCATACAGCTGCGATTTATCAGATGCTTACTGGTTACACCGCAGACAAAGTAAGTCCTTCTGGTCAGCTGGAGCCGCCAAGTCCCAAGGATTTTCCTAATTTTGGAAGTAATATTGTTCGTCACAAGCCCACGGACGTGCCGATGCTGCCTTTTGTCATGATGCCCAGACCTTTGCAGGAGAGCAATGTTGTAGGCAAAGCAGGTACGGCAGGTTTTCTTGGTCGTGCATTCGATCCTTATTATCTCTACCCGCCAGGAGATGATATGGATATGGCGAAGATGGATAAAATTCGAGTCGATGACTTGAAACTGCGCCCCGAGGTGTCCCGGAAGCGGATCTCCAGCAGGGCGAGGTTGCGTGAATCGATTAATGCAGGTTTGCCGGCCATAGAGAAGGCGGTGGCAAAATATGATTTGAACGAGTATTACCAGCAGGCACTCTCCTTGGTGGTTTCAGGTCGCGCGCGGGATGCGTTCGATCTGGAAAAGGAAGCCGAGGGATTGCGAGAACGTTATGGGCGCAACACATTTGGACAGTGTTGTCTTCTGGCGAGACGATTAATAGAAGCAGGTACGCGGGTAGTAGAGGTCAACTGGCCTAAGGTTGCCAATTCGAATAACCACTCGTGGGATGTGCATGTTGATCTTTCCAAACGTATGAAAACACAATCTGCCCCGATGCTGGACAGCGGTTTATCTGCTCTTGTATCGGATCTCGATGAGCGGGGTATGCTTGATGAGACACTGGTTGTAGCGGTAGGTGAGTTTGGTCGCAGTCCTCAGCGAGGGGTGAGTACTTCCGGAAATTCCAACTCCGATGATGGACGAGATCACTGGCCCTATTGCTATACGGCGATGGTTGCTGGTGGTGGCGTCAAACGCGGGATGGTTTATGGTAAATCAGATAAAACGGGATCTTCTCCCCTTGAAAAACCGGTTCATCCGAAAAACTTGCTGGCTACTATTTATAACGCAGTTGGCCTCGATCCTCTGATGATGCAAATGAACCATTTGAATCAGCCTCGCGAACTGGTTAAGGGCGAAGTGGTTACCGGTGTTCTGGCATAGTGTTACGTCATTTCTGGATGGACAGCTAAACAGAGCCCAGGTGTGCCTGTTAGAAAGAGCTTGGTACGCGTAAAGCGGATTAGGCTTGGATCACGCTTCACTTTTGATGGTTCGAGTCCCAGTTCTAATCTGTGGCTGCGTCTCGTATGGTGATTTTTGATCCATGTATGCCTAAATTGATCCAATCATAGCCCTCTCTCATTTCCAGTTGATCATGGATCTGCCTTTTATCCGATACCAACAGTGGGCGTGATGGTCCAACTGCGAGTATCATCGTTGAAAATCACAACAAGTTTTAAAATGGGAGGTTATCAGATTGCGAGAGTCCGTAATGATGATTGACCTTGTTGCCTCGATACCGGTTGTTATGACCGAGAGGGTATGCGATCGCCAGGAAAGAGTGACAAATCCGGATATTATACAGCGCGATTCAAAAGGAACTCCAATTTCGAATGATGAAGAACGGGAGTACCGTGATTCAGAAGAAGTGGAAGTGGATGAGGAAGAGGTGTACGACGAAGAAACGGAAGCTCATGAATTTGAAGATGAAGAATTTCAGGAGTTCGATGATTTCGATGATGACAATGACGATGAGTTTTATGAAGACATAGAGGAATGATAGCTGCACCATCCATTATTCTGACGGTAATGGGAACGGTCGGAATCCTCCTAATGGTTGGTCTCTTAGATTGATCCACTCTCAGACGGTCAGTCTGATTTCAACGTGCCCCGGAGTGTTAGCTGTGACGGTTAGCTAAGGCGTGTCGAGAGGGTTCTTATATGCGACTTTGTTACGATGCGCGGTGCCCGTTGTTTTCACTTTACATCACTGCGATATTTATCCAAAGCGTAGCTATGATGCGCTGAGTAACGTCCCTTCGAGACTGATGTTTGCAGGCGAACTTGCCATTTTTAATATGGATTGCGGTCAGGGGGCAGACCGATCGTCTATTTGCAATCTGTTTGTCAGTCGGTGGCAGAATTAAGCCACACGGGATAGTTTCGCTAGTGTGTTCGTGAAATCTATTTAAAGAAATAGGCTGGCACGTGGAAGTTGGTGTTTAAGGCCGCTATAATAAATCTTTGATATATGTGTGGTGCGCAAGTGAATGTTAGGGATCTTATTATTTCCTGTTGTGCGGCCGCGCGCGAGTGGCTTTATTGTGAGGATTGTCATGTCGAGACCAACTGATCCTGTGGCGTTTCACACAGACGAAAGCTCTGCACAAAACCAAGATTTCGATTATTGGAGTAAATCGAGTCAGCTAGAGTTTGAAATTGTTTTTCTGGAAAATATTCTGAAACGGGATCGCTGTTACATCGATGCGTTGCGTGTTTTGGCGGAACTCTACACACTTAGAAAGTGGTATAGCCGAGGTCTGGAGATGGATGAACGTCTGGTATGTTTATTACCTGAAGACCCCGTTGCACGTTACAACCTTGCCTGTAGTTATGCTCTCTTGTCGGAGAATAAAGACGCGGTCAGACAACTATGTAAAGCAGTCGAGTTAGGGTATGACGATCTTGAGCACTTAAAGCACGACCCGGATTTGGATAACATACGTGGTGTTCCAGAATATTTACATATTATGCACCAGTTCGAATATCTGCTGCGAGATTCGGGAACCGATGAAAATAACGACTGACAATTCACCCTTGATTGCGTAACCGGCCTAGGTAAAGGGTGGGGGTTTCAGTTATTCCATAACAGGGCGGGTGAATCAGAATTGGACAGGAGTATTGTTACGAATTAGCGCGCTCGAGAGCTTTCAAGGCTCGGAGCGCGTTGTTCTTTGGTATCGGGATCAATGCAGGAATTGAACGAAAGAATACACGAAGCGGCAGAAGCCATTCGAAGCAAATGGGACAGGCAGCCCAAAGTAGGAGTTATTTTGGGCACGGGCCTTGGAGGGTCACTGGAAGCGGAAATCGATTCGGCAATTACGATTCCTTACGGTGACATTCCTCATTTTTCGGAAGCAACCGTGACCAGTCATGCGGGTCAACTGGTGTGTGGTCAATGGGCCGGTACCACGATTGTAGCGATGGAAGGCCGGTTTCATTATTATGAAGGTCACTCCATGCAGGAGATTACTTTCCCTGTTCGTGTTATGCGTGAACTGGGAGCAGACCTCCTGGTAGTTTCTGCAGCCTGTGGGGCAATGAATCCACATTACACCATAGGCGATCTGGTTATTGTTGAAGATCATATCAACCTGATGGGAGATAATCCTCTGATCGGTCCTAATGATGATCGTTTGGGACCCCGTTTTCCGGACATGTGTCAGCCGTATGATCAGGATTTAGTCGCCTTGGCTCAACAGGTTGGCCTTGCAGAAGGAATTTCTTGTCATCGTGGTGTTTACGTAGCTGTCGCCGGGCCTAATCTGGAAACGCGTGCAGAATACAGATTTCTTCGCACCATTGGCGCGGATGTAGTTGGAATGTCGACGGTTCCTGAGGTGATAGTGGCTGCCCACGCCGGTCTTCGTGTGCTTGGTGTGGTAGCTGTGACAGACATGTGTCTACCGGACGCTTTAACACCTGTGAATTTAGATGAGATTATTGAAGCGGCTAATTTGACCGCCCCCAAACTTCGGAAACTGGTACATCAGGTGTTGATTAAATTATGAACCAGTCAGGCCAAACATAAAACAGGTCATGGATGATAAGAAGTAGAGCTCTGAGCGCTCTGGTCGATTGGTGATTAGGCGGTATATTATCGACAAAGAACGGTACTAAAGTGGTAATAGATATGGAGATAATTATGCCGTTCTGTGAATGAGATGCCTCATGAACGGTGCTGAATAATGACGAAATAGTTTCTGTCCGTGCAGACGTATGCACATAATGCGACGAACTCTTCTGCCAGATTTTGGCGTTCCGCCAATTCTGGTTTTTTGTTTTTCACAATAAGAATGCGGGTGCCATGTTTGAAAAAGTTCCCTCCAATCCCGATCTGATTGCGGGTGAACACTCCGTCCTGAAGTTCTGGGAGGAAATTTCTGCGTTTGAAAAATTAAGGCGAAAGTCTGCAGGAAAGCCAAAATGGAGCTTTCTTGATGGCCCAATTACGGCGAATAATCCTATGGGTGTCCATCATGCCTGGGGACGAAGTTACAAGGATTGTTACCAGAGATACTTTGCGATGAATGGGCATGATTTGCGCTGGCAAAATGGTTTTGATTGTCAGGGTTTGTGGGTTGAGGTAGAAGTGGAGCGTGAACTGGGATTTAAATCAAAGCGCGATATTGAAGCCTATGGAATCGCCAAATTTGTCGATCAGTGTAAAGCTAGAGTAGATCGTTTTGCGCGACGACAAACCGAACAATCGATCCGTCTGGGATACTGGATGGATTGGGACCGTGAAGAAGACTGGCTCAAGCCTGCCGATGCGCGTCGTAGTTATTTTACGATGTCTGAAGAGAATAATTACACGATCTGGGCATTCCTCAAACGCTGTCACGATCGAGGACTGATCTATAAGGGATATGACTCGATGCCCTGGTGTCCACGATGTGGGGTGGGGATCAGCCAGATGGAGATGCATGAAGGGTATGTTCGAGTAGCACACCGAGCGGTGTTTGTGAAATTCCCACTGCGTGATCGATCTCGAGAGAACCTGCTTGTCTGGACAACCACTCCCTGGACCCTAACGTCCAATGTCGGGGCTGCGGTCAATCCGGAATTAAAGTATGTCAAACTGAAGCATCAGGAGGAGATCTTTTATCTAGCTAAAGATGCTTTGGAATTTCCCAGACTTGCAGATGAGTTTAAACGTAAAGAGTGGATAGACGGAGTTCCTAAGCTGAAAACACTGGCGCAGTTATTCAAGGAAAAAGGAGGTTATGAGGTTCTTGAAGAAGTATCGGGCCAATCGCTTGTTGGACTGACCTACTCGGGACCTTTTGATGATGTCGAAGCGCAGCAGTCTGCCGGCGGATATCCTCAGGCCTTGTCTGAAGTGGTAATCAAGCAGCAATGGTCACCTGAAAAATCTGCTATGGAGTCCCACCGAGTAATTCCATGGGATCAGGTGACCACCAGTGAAGGTACGGGTATTGTCCACATTGCTCCAGGGTGTGGGCGAGAAGATTTTGAGCTGGGCAAAGAACACGGTTTGCCTCCGATTGCGCCGCTGGATGAACAGGGTTGTTTCCTGGACGGTTTTTCTGCTCTGAGTGGATGTGCAGCTGGGGAGACCGAAACGATTGATGCTATTTTAAACCGGCTGCGGGGTGAGGGTCTGTTGTTTGCAGTTGAAGCTTATCCTCATACCTATCCTCATTGCTGGCGATGTAAAACCGAGTTGCTTTTTCGATTGGTAGATGAGTGGTACATTTCGATGTCTTGGCGCGATGAGATCAAGACGCTTTGTAAGGATATTCAATGGATTCCATCTTTCGGTTTTGATCGGGAACTCGATTGGCTTTCCAATATGGGTGACTGGATGATCTCCAAAAAACGTTATTGGGGATTGGCCTTGCCCATTTGGGAATGCGATTCGTGTGGGCATTTTGAAGTGATGGGAAGTAAGGAGGAAATGGAGCAACGAACGGTCGATGGCTGGGATCGATTTGAAGGGCATTCACCGCATCGCCCTTATATCGATGAACTGGAAATTAAGTGCAGCCAGTGTGATAGTAACGTTCGTCGAATTCCGGATGTTGGAAATCCCTGGCTGGATGCCGGAATCGTCCCATTTTCAACATTGAAATACAATCATGACCGAGAGTACTGGGATCAATGGTTTCCTGCAGATTTTGTTACAGAGTGTTTCCCGGGTCAGTTCAGAAACTGGTTTTACGCTTTGTTGGCCATGAGTGCGATGATGGAGAAGAAAGCCCCCTTTAAAACGTTACTTGGGCACGCGCTCGTACGTGATGAAAAGGGCGAGGAGATGCATAAGTCTAAGGGAAATGCGATTTGGTTCGATGACGCTGCTGAACAGATGGGAGTCGATCCAATGCGTTGGGTTTTCTGTCGTCAGAATCCTACGTCCAATCTTAATTTCGGAGAGTCGGTCGTCAAGCAGGTCGAAAGAAAAGTGTTTGGTACGCTTTGGAATACCTACGCTTTTTTCGTGAATTATGCAATTGCTGACCAGTTTGATCCGGAGAAACATGCGGTTGCATTCAATGATAGACCAGAGATTGACCGTTGGATTCTCGCGCGGCTTCATGCCCTGATTGACAGTGCCCATCAATCCATGAAGGGATTTAATTGTCAGAGTATGGTACGGGATGTGGAGGTTTTTATTGACGAGCTTTCTAATTGGTATGTCCGACGGAACCGACGTCGATTCTGGCGAAGTCGCAATGAGGATGATCGTGATAAATGGGCTGCTTATCAAACCTTGCTTGAAGTGCTCGTTAGCCTTTGCAAACTGATGGCACCTGTAATTCCGTTTTTAAGTGAGCGTATCTATCAGAATCTGGTCCGTTCCTGGGACGAAACATCTCAAGAAAGTGTCCATTTGTGTTCCTATCCTGAGGTGAACCGTGAATGTATCAACGAAGCGCTCAGTCACCGCATGCAGTTAGCACAACGAGCCGTTAATGTGGGGCACGCTTTGCGCGAACAGGCGGGGCATCGTGTTCGTCAACCACTGTTGGAGCTGAGAGTCGCTGGCGATCAGATGACGATCGACGCGATATCGACTTTGGAAGGAGTAATCTGCGATGAGCTGAACGTAAAACAATTAGTGTTCGTCGAAAGTCTAAGAGATCTTGTAAGCGTAAGTGTGAAGCCCAACTTTGCCCGTTTGGGTCCTCGATTTGGAAAAGAGTTAAAAGGGATTGCTCAGTCTTTAACGGAGTTGACTGCAGATTCGATAGATGCAATCAAAGAGAACGGTTGTCTGGAAGTTACTGTGGACGGAAAAGTGATTCGGCTTGAAGGTGAGGATCTTCAAATTGATACGGTTGCCGCTTCGGATTGGCTATGTGCGGATGACCAGGAACTACAGCTAGCACTGGCTACAAGCCTGACTCCGGAACTGGTGGCCGAGGGTTGGGTTCGCGATATTGTCCGGCACGTTCAGCAGTTAAGAAAAGAGGGAGGCTTTGAAATTCAGGATCATATTGATCTTCATTACAGGACGGATTCGCCGGAATTACATCAAGCATTCAAGCAATGGAAGAGCTATATTCAGGCCGAAACGCTAGCAGACACGATATCTGAAACGGAGTCAGAAAAGGAATATGTGGTTTCCAAAGAAGTGACCGTAGGCGACATGGATTTGAAGCTTGACATCCACTCTGTACCCAGACCCGACAAGAACAGTGTTTCTGGCAACTAGTTTCGTGCATATGTTTTAGGGTTCCAGTATGGCAAATTCGCATGAGTAAGACACTTCGACTTGCAGTACTTATTTCCGGATCCGGAAGAACCCTGCAGAATTTTATTGAGCGCATCGAACAAGGCCAAATGATGGCTGAAATTGTGGTTGTTATTTGTAATAACCCCAAAGCCTTTGGGATCGAACGCGCTCAAAGATATGGTTTAGAAACCATTGTCTTGCCGCATCGCGCGTTTCCTTCTGTAGAATCGTTCAGTCACGCGATTTTTGAACAATGTCGATCCAGCGACGCCGATCTTGTTGCCATGGCGGGTTTTCTCCGACTGATTCATATCCCATCGGATTTTACTGGACGTGTAATGAATATTCATCCGTCTCTCTTACCTGCGTTTGGAGGTAAGGGTTACTATGGTGCCCATGTGCATGAAGCAGTGCTGCGTTCTGGATTGGAGCAAAGTGGATGTACGGTGCATTTTGTTGATGATCAATACGATCATGGTCCTGTTCTGCTTCAGCGGACGGTGCCTGTTCTTTCAAATGACACACCCGAAATACTTGCCGAACGTGTTTTTGAAAAGGAATGCGAGGTTTTTCCGGAAGCGATTAACGCGTTTGCCCGGAATTGGTTCTCACGGGATTGAACGTCAGTTAAGGCGATGTTTTCAAATGAGATCTGGTCCGATGTGAACCTGAAATCAGAATCAACGGTTCAATTTTCAGAAACCATGTCCATCAAATGTTTTGTGGCGATCTGCGCAAAAAGCGTGTCGTTGATATGATTATCCAAAGCGACAACATCGATGGCGGGTATGATATTACAACGAATGGACTCGTAAAGTACACGGTCTGATTCAGGGTCCCAGAAAGGGCTTCCCTTCTGATCGAGTTCTGAAATTCCCTGAAGCGGTAAAAGAATGATCGTAGGCCCTTTGGAGGTGGATGCTTTTTGTGCAATGTCGAGTCCTATCTGATCATTCTCTTCAGCAGAGGTTCTCATGAGAGTGTGGCCCGAATTGGTGGAGTAGAAAGTACGGTGTCGGTGAAAATGAGGAACACGATGTTGCGGTCCGAAATTGACCATATCGAGACCACCTGGGCAGATGACCTGAGGGATGCTATGCGTTGCTGCTGCGGTCATTCGGTCCGGTCCGGCTGAGGCTTCTCCCCCCAGAATGTCATTGCCGAGCTCCGTTGTGGTCAGGTCCAATACGCCGGCAATCTGGCCTTTGCGAATGAGGGCTTCCATGGCTTGCCCGCCTATTCCGTTGGCATCGAAAAGAACCACTTCATAATCAGCCTGCTCTAATATGCTTTGCGCATGACGGGTACAGGTAGCGGTTATTTCTGATGTGCTAACAGCAATCACAGGAGGGTTGTGATCGGTGTCAGATGAATCGTTTTCAGTAATCGGATTGTGAATCAGAGCACACAGAATAGTGGCTGTCTGGCGAAGAAAGGTCAGATTGAACCGATTGACCGATGATAGGTCTGTCAGAGAATGCAGGATGACAACGCCAGGATAATCAGCAGCACAAGGTCCGTGGTTTTGAGGCGTGTTGGTGACAAGTAGTTTAGGAATTGTTTCAGGAATGGCGTAGATGGTATTTAACATCGGTTCGATTTGTCTGCAGTTGTTTATACCGATCACGGCTTCAAGGAGTCGGTCATCATATTGTTCCTGTAATAGTTGTGATGTTAGGAGGGATTTATTTGGAGGACTTTCATTACTTCCGGACGAAAGGTTTCTGGTATCTGAAAAGGAGTATCCCGAATGGAATACATCCCTCTTTTTAATCGAATCCTGGAAAGCAGGTTTACTCGAATCACCGGATTCAATGAGGCTGACTTCAAAGCCATGTTCTTTGAGTAGAGCACGGATCACCTCAATGGCTGAGCGGTGTGTTTCGAGAGGTCCGATAATGGCCACAGTCATGGATATTTCCTGAGTACGAAGTTAATCAGTCCCAAAACAGGCTTATATTGTAGTGACCTGTTTCACCATACACTTAAGTCTGATGTGAGATACTCATACTAAAGAAATCTATGCGTTCATCAATGCAGGTGCAGCTGTACTTGAATGTGTTTGGGTGATAGCAGTGGATGAAATGTCGCTTTGACAACAGACCATTGGTATACTTCGACGCGCTGTCATCGGGCGTTTTGGAAACAAACAGCCAGGTGAGTTCGATCGGCTACTGTTCCATAACTAAATTAGGATTATTCTCCATGGATTATTGCCTGGTCCGCTCATATAGAACGATCTACCCATCGCATAGCAGAGGAGCTCATCACCATGAAGGAGTTTGAATATTGTCTGAACAGCAGCACGATAAAGCCAGCCGGGTTGAGACAAAAAATTGAAATCGCATCGGAGGCGGGTTATGACGGGATAGAGCTATGGCATGACGATATAGATCAGTATCTGAGAGAAGGAGGGGCGATTGCAGATGTTCGGAAATGGCTTCAGGATAGGGGACTTTCTGTACCGACGACGATTTACCTCAAAGACTGGTTTGAAACAGACGGGGAGATCTATCAAAAGGCGATTGAAGAGTGCCGCAGACGGATGTGCCATTCCGTGGAAGTAGGAGCGGAGTTTGTCATTGCAGGCCCACCGATGGCACACGCCGATCATGATATTGGAGCACAGCACTACCGTGAACTTCTGGCAATAGGCCGAGAGATGGGTGTGAAACCGGCCATGGAGTTTCTGGGTTTTGTAGACGATATCAACAGCATTGAAAAAGGCTGGGAAATTGTTGAAAAAGCAGCAGACCCCGAAGGGACGATTGTGGTTGATCCTTTTCACATTTTCCGTGGTGGAGGAGATTTGGAAAGCATGCGTCAATTAGAAGGAGATCGAATTGCTATCTTTCATTTCAATGATGCACCTCGTGTTCCGGAGCGAATAGAACAGCACGACAAAGATCGGGTATACCCAGGCGATGGTCATCTTGATCTTCGGAGCATGGTTAGTATCTTACGGGAAATTCAATATCGGGGGCCGATTTCACTTGAACTTTTCAATGAAACACTCTGGCAACAAGATCCTCTTGAAGTAGCAAGAATTGGTTTAGATAAAATGCGTCAAGTGGTCGAAGGTTGACAAAATGATTTAATAGCTTTTGGGAATCGGCAAAGTTGAATGGAGGCGATGTTCGATAACGGAATAGAGAAAGTTATATAATTTTTCAAAAGCATTCTAGAATCCGTTATTTGAAATGAGAACTTCCAGCTTAAAAATAACAATAGCATCCTCATTAGTTGGCCTGATCGTACTTCCTATTACGGGATGTGTCTTGGGACCCAAGGCCCTTTCCTATAGTCGCACGGAGTATAATCGTGCGGTTCAATTGACCGCGAACGAACAGATGTTGTTGAACATTGTTCGAATGCGATATCGGGATACACCTGAATTTGTAGCTGTCAGCAGTATTTCGACCCAATTTACTTTTGATGCAGGTGCTACGGTAGGTACCGACTTAAAGAGTTCGTTGCCCGATATTTTCCATGCCGACGGATCGGTTGCGGCATCTGAACGACCAACCATTACTTACATGCCTTTGCAGGACGAACAATTTGCGCATCGGCTACTGTCCCCCATGAGTATGGAAACTCTTTTGTTGTTAACCCGGACGGGTTGGTCGATGGAACGTGTTTTACGTCTCATGGTTCAGAATATCAACGGATTAGATAATGCCACAAGTGCCGGGGGCCCGACACCACAGTTGAGACCGGACTTCGAAAGTTTTAGGAAGGTTGCTGGTTACTTTCGTACGTTACAGAATCGTAATCAGGTGGAAATTGCTTATCAGAAATCTAAGACGCCTAAAACACTGTCCGGTCCAATTCCCGTTCAGCAGATTGCGGGGGCAGATCTTGTTTTGGCAGCTGAAAAAGGTTTTCGATTTGACGTGAACGAAGAGGGAACACAGGTCATTCTAACGTCTCCCGATCAATTTCTGGTTTTGCGTGTTGCCCCTAATATCGATAAGAGTAGTGAAGGAGATGTCATTTTTGAAGAACTGAATATTGATCCACCAGGAGCAAAGAGAAATTATTATCCTTTACGGCTGGCGAACGAGGGGCAATTGTTTGAAGGTCGGGAAACCGTAAAAAATCAATTGTGGATCAGCACGCGATCGTTATTAGAAACGCTGTATTATCTTTCCCAGGGTATTGATATTCCTGCTGGTCACTATACAGATGGCATTGTCACAAAAACACTTAACTCGGATGGATCTGTTTTCGATTGGAATGAGTTAACGGGTGATCTTCTGCGCATTCATCATTCCAAACAACGACCAGTCCAATCCTCTGTTGCCGTTCAGTATCGAGAGTACTGGTTTTTTATTGACGATTCTGACCTGCAATCCAAGTCAACCTTTAGCCTGCTTATGGAGCTCTATAATCTGGAAATTCGTGGGGGTGGGGCGGTCTCTGCCCCGGTATTAACGCTGGGTGTAGGCCAGTAAAACTGTTTTTCTTAAGATGCGGTTGTATCTGGTTGGCGTTTTCGTTGTAGTCATTATTGAGGAAAGAAAGTTGAGTGATTCCAGCGGATTCGTGTAGGATCAATCAGCCCTTTCAAAGGTAATATCCAAACAGGGGAAGGAGCCGCTGTGCAGTTTGCCAGTGCGATTTCAACCGCCGAGGATACCGGACAGGCTCTCGAGGAATTGACGGAAAAGGTTAACCGTGAATTGGGAGACATTCCGCTCAGCCTGGCCATTATTTTTGTTTCGCCTCACCATGAATCCTGTTTCGCTGAAATCGGAACTAGGATACGTGAATTGTGTGGGGTTGATCATTTAATAGGTTGTACGGCACGTGGAATTATTGGTGCCAGTCAGGAAATTGAACAAGGTCCGGCGATTAGTATCTGGGTAGCGGCATTGCCGCCCGAATCCATGACGGTTTTTGCGACTGAATATCAGTCCACACCGGACGGTGTAACTTTTTCAGGATGGCCTGCTGGGCTTGATGAGATGTCTGCGGATGAACATGGCCTGGTGTTGTTTGCGGATCCTTTCAGTTTTGATCCACATCCATTTCTTGAAAGATTGCAGGAAGATGTTCCTGGTCTTGACGTAGTAGGAGGATTGGCAAGTGGTGGCCAAGCTCGAGGGGAGAATGTCCTGTATCTTGACGATGATGTTTTTCATGAAGGTGCTGTCGGAGTCTGTTTTTGTGGTTCCATTAAAGTATCATCTGTTGTGTCACAGGGGTGCAAACCTATCGGGGACTGTCTGGTTGTTACGGAGACAGATCAAAATGTGATTTTGAAGTTGGGTGGGCAATCAGCGTTGGATCGACTGCAAGATGTCTTCTCAGATCTCGATTCTCATGACCAGGAGATTTTTCAAAAAGGGCCACACTTGGGGCGTGTTGTAAACGAATATCAGGAATCGTTTGGTCGAGGCGATTTCTTGGTCAGAAATATTATAGGAGTGGACCCCAAGAGGCGCGCTATTGTGATTGGCGACTTTGTCCGACCGGGACAAACGATTCAGTTTCATGCACGCGATTCCGAGTCAGCAGATGAAGATCTTCGTGCTTTAATGCATGGACACCAGGCTAATGCCGCACTTTTGTTTGCATGTAATGGACGTGGTCAGCATATGTTTGATGAGCCGAATCATGACATTTCTGTCCTGCAGGAAGCACTGGGAACTGTTCCGATAGCAGGTTTTTTTGCTTCAGGAGAAATCGGTCCAGTTGGGAACAAAAATTTTCTACATGGTTTTACTGCGACGATATTGCTGTTCGACAGGATTCCGTAAGATAGACCGATTCCTCAATCTTTCTTGAGTCATTCCGATCTGTGACATTAAAATGAAGTTTTGACTCATCCGTTCTTGCGGATCCGACCTTTCTGATTTGCTGTTTCAGCAGATGTCAGGTTCTTGCTTAAGGTGTTAAGAGAAACCTGGACTAGGGAGAAAGAGATGAAGTCGCAGTTGAGAATTATGCTGTCAGTGACAGTGGTGATGGCTGCGTACGCAGTGTCATGGTCAGCAGAGGATCCAAATCTGGAAGCCTTGGAACGGGAATTCACATCCGAAGAACGCAACCACTGGTCTTTTCAACCGATTCGTACCGTTCCAGTTCCTGCAGTCCGAATGTCTGGTTGGGTACGTCAACCGGTCGATCGATTTGTATTACGAAAGCTCGAACAGAGTCAACTGAAACCCGCTGTTGAAGCCGATCGACGGACCTGGTTGCGACGGGTCTATCTGGATCTCATTGGGCTGCCTCCTACTCCGGAACAACAACGAAAGTTTCTAATGGATTTATCCGTGCAAGCATATGAAAAGGTCGTCGACCAACTTTTGGCACGTGAAGAATATGGTGAGCGTTGGGCCCGGCACTGGCTTGATGTGGTTCGTTATGCAGAAAGTAATGGTTATGAACGTGATGGCACCAAGCCGCATGCGTGGCGTTATCGTGACTATGTTATTCGGGCTTTCAATAGCGACAAACCGTATAGTCAGTTCCTAATTGAGCAGATTGCCGGCGATGAGATAATAAAAAGTAATTCTGAAAGCCAAATTGCGACGACCTTTCTTCGTCTTGGAACATGGGATGATGAGCCGGCGGATCCCGTTAAAGATCGTTATGACCAACTCGACGATATTCTGGCTACAACATCCGCTGTGTTCATGGCAAATACCCTTCAGTGTGCGAGATGCCATGAGCACAAATTTGAACCGTTTACACAAGTTGATTACGCACGGATTCTTGCAGTGTTTGATCCGCTTAAACGACCTCAGGACGGTAGGCAAGATCTCGATCGTTTGGTTGGAACTACCCAGGAGTTGTCTGATTACAAGCGTGCCATGGAAAGTGCCGATAGTAAAATTTCTGAAATAGAATCCGAAATAAATAAACTACAGACCCTCCTTCAGAAAAAAGCATTGAACAGTGCCCAAAGCGATATAAGCAAAGCGGTGATAGCGGCTTTCCAGACTCAGGAAGAAAATCGCAGCGAGCAACAGAAACAGTTAGTTGAACAAAATCGAAAAACCCTGGATCAAGCAGTGAATAGAGTGGCGACCGGGAGTCAGATTTTGTTACTTAAAACATGGAAAGATCGCATTGTCACACTTAACGCTTTGCGCCCTGAAGAACCTCCAAGGGCATACGTGTGGTATGAAGAAACGAATTTGCCACCGGCTACAAAGGTATTTTACCGCGGTGACCCCACAACGCCAGCCGGTTCTCTGGGGCCTGACATACCGGGAATTTTCCAAGATCGGTCATCTGTTTTACAGGAACCGAAAAAACGGAAGAACAGCTCGGGACGTCGCATATGGTTCGCGAATTGGTTAACCAATAAACAACATCCACTGACTGCCCGGGTACTGGTTAATCGTATTTGGCAGTGGCATTTTGGAGAAGGAATTGTTTCCACAGAAAGTAACTTTGGGTTACGAGGTGATAGACCGACTCACCCGGAATTGTTGGATTGGCTTGCTGGCTGGTTTGTCGAAAACGGATGGTGTATGAAGCCACTTCATAGAATGATTGTTTTATCAAGCACGTACCGTATGTCTTCTGTTTGGAATCAGGAGGCATCACAAATCGATCCAGAAGAAAGGCTGTTGTGGCGCTGGAAGCCACGTCGACTGGATGCTGAAACAATCCGGGATTCTATTTTGTCCGCCAGTGGCACACTGAATGGGAAAATGTTTGGTCCCAGTATTTATCCGTCCATCGCCCGTGCGGTTCTGGAAGGCCAATCCATTCCTGGGAAAGGATGGGGGAAATCGGATGAATTAGAAGCGAGGAGACGTAGTGTCTATGTTTTTGTAAAGCGCTCTCTGCTGGTTCCGGAGTTAGAATTACTTGATTTTCCCGATACAACGGCCAGTTGTGAACAACGTGTTGTTTCAACCGTTGCGCCACAAGCACTAACATTTATGAATGGTCTGTTCATTCACGAACAAGCTGCATCAATGGCGGCTCGTTTGGAATACGGCATCGAGCGAACGCTGGAGGAACAAGTCAGCAAGGCTTTTCAACTGACACTTTGCCGTTTGCCCAGTGATCACGAGATCGAACAAAGCCTGGCCTTTATCGCGTTGCAGACGAAACAGTTACGAGAAGAACGCAGCAAAGAAAGTGACTCGCATGAGAAAGGCGATAAAACAACACCAATAGCTGAAACGCATCGTGGTGCGATGAAAGCCTTTTGTCTGGTATTGATGAATACGGATGAATTTGTATTTTCGGAATAAATGTTCTGTCTGAGGCGGGTTGTGGAGCGCAGGATAATGAAGGACACTTCTTTCAGAAAAAGCGATAATCAGAAAAGCGGGATCCCTGTGTTTGGAATGGAACGTCGGGCATTTTTTGGGCAAGCAGGAGGTGGGGTTGCAGGGACGGCCTTGAGCTGGCTACTGGCACAGGACGGTTTTTTTAATTCATCCAGTGTTAGAGCAGATCAGAAAGAAAAAGTGCCGACTTCTCTGATGATCAGGAAGCCCCATTTTGCACCCAAAGCTAAATCTTGTATTTTTCTTTTTATGTATGGTGGACCGAGTCAAGTGGATCTATGGGATCCAAAACCAGAACTGATAAAACGCCACGGAGAGGTGTTGCCAAACTTAGATGATGACCCTCTGTTGAAAGTTCGCAATCCTGGAACTCTGTTAGGTAGTACACGCCAATTCACGCAGAGTGGAAGTTCGGGACTACCTTTTTCAGACTTGTTTCCTAATCTCTCCCGTTGTGCCGATGACATTGCAGTTATTCGATCGATGTATGCAGACAGTTTTGCGCATGGATCGGGATTGCTTCAAATGAATACAGGGTTTATTCGTCAAGGTTACCCTAGTCTTGGGTCGTGGTCCGTTTACGGTTTGGGTACGATGAACCAAAATCTGCCGGCGTTTGTCGTAATGGTGGACCAGCGCGGAGGGCCTATCAGTGGTCCTCCAAATTGGAATTCTGGATTTATGCCGGCGACCTATCAAGGAACGCAGTTTCGCACCTCAGGTGATCCAATTATTGATTTGTCGCCACCGGCGGGTGTTACATTGAAACAGCAGCGTCAGCAGTTGGATTTTTTGGAAGGGCTGAATCGATTACATCGAGAAAAGTTGCCCAATGAGTCTTTGTTAAAGGCTCGTTTAGGAACCTATGAACTTGCGTACCGTATGCAGACACACGCTCCTGAAGCTGTTGATCTAGCTCAGGAAACTAGGGAAGTGAAACAGCAGTATGGGCTGGACAATCCGAAAACGGAACCTTTCGGTAAACGTTGTTTGTTAGCACGAAGACTGGTTGAACGGGGAGTGAGGTTTGTTCAGGTCTATTCTGGCGGCGGACATGGTGATGACACCTGGGACGCTCATGGAAATGTAGATAAAAACCACGAAAAACATTGTGGCCAGACAGATCAGCCTATTGCTGCATTATTAACCGATTTGAAACGAAGCGGTCTTTTAGATGAAACGCTTGTAGTTTGGACCGGAGAGTTTGGTCGTACAGTGACCGCACAAAATGGTGTTGGGAGAGATCATAGTCCCCGAGGTTTCAGTGCATGGATGGCCGGTGGAGGAATTCAGGGAGGGCAGGCTTACGGGGCCACAGACGATTTTGGATATGCAGCAGTGGAAAAACAGACCCATGTGAACGATCTTCATGCAACCATTTTACATCTTATGGGATTAGATCATACCAATTTAACTTATTTCCATGCAGGTCGTGACATGCGGCTGACGGATGTTGGAGGGCGTGTTATTCATTCTATTATCGGATAGTCCTCACGCTGGTTGATTGATAGTGGATGGTTGCCTTTTGATATGAAGTAACAACAATGGATGGTTAGTCTGACCGGAGTTCGAAATGACAGGAAGTTTGCTTTCTCGCCGACAGTCACTGGGAATAGTTGGTGGATTGTTGTCTCGGTGCATGGTTCCTGAGATAGTCAATGCTCGCAATATCAAGAAAACAATGACTCTGGGTTTTGGGACGTATGGTACGCGTGGCATATCCACTGAAGAATCACTTCGTTTGATCCGGGAAACCGGTTATGACACAGTGGAACTGACTGTATTTCCAGGATGGGATGCGTCGGCAGAGAACATGCCCACCAAACGTCGCCGTTCGGTTAAAAAGCTATTGGGTGGTCTGAATCTGGAACTGACATCGTTAATGGAAAATATCCATCCAGATTCGAACCAACATCGCATTCAGATGGAACTGGATCGTGTGGAAAAAGCAGCACATCTAGCGAAAGATCTTGGTGATTCGCATGTGCCGCTCGTTCAGACAGTACTGGGAGGCGGAACCTGGGAGGAAAAAAAGAATCTGTTTGTAGACCGCCTGGGCCAATGGCTGGAAGTGGCTACGGCCTACCAGGTTACTATTGCGATCAAACCGCACCGAGGCGGTGCCATGTCACGGCCCTCTGAAGCAGCTTGGATCATAGATCGGCTTAATCATCCAGAGAGATTGAAAATGGTGTACGACTACAGTCATTACGCTTTTCGTGATATGGATCTGGAAGATACTGTCAAAACGGCACTGCCTATTACGGCACATATTGCAGTTAAGGACACGGTGAAAACTGAAAATGGCACCACTTTTGTTCTCCCTGGCGAAAGTGGTAGATTTGATTACGCGCCGCTGCTTCGACAGTTTCACAAAGGCGGCTATCGGGGAGATGTCTGTTGCGAGGTGAGCAGTGCCGTATGGAGACAACCCAATTATGATCCCAGGGCTGCGATTCGGATCTGCTATCAGAATATGAACCGAGCATTTCAACGTGCTAATATCAGTCGTACAGATTGAAGTAATTATGGACAGACCTAATGTTGCCCGTGTTTTCTGCAGGTTTAGGTTTCGGTTCCCCAGGGTCCTCCTGTTTCAGAGAGAATGTTTTGATTCAGCCAGGTGGAATGTCGTGGATATAGACGTCTGTTTACTAAGTGGAAAAGGTGTGTCCGATAGTGAGAACACCTGGAACGGCATGCGCTAAGAAAGGTCTCTTATAGATGCCGATGAAGACACCATGAGCTAGCCATTAATTGAGTCGGCGGCGTAATTCCGTTTCCAGTTCGGCCAGTTGTATATCGCGGCTGATTACACGGCCTTTTTCATCCACAAGAATCATGCTTGGAACGGTAATAATACCCAGCTCATTGGCAGGTCGGCTTTCCAGGCCTCCTGGTTCGTGAATCTGGGGCCATCCGATCTGTGATTTCCTTACGTATCGGTTTGCTTTGGATGTTTGACTATCAAGGTTGACACCGAGAATCTCAAAGCCTTTGTTGTGGTAAGCTCGGTAGAGTTCCTGCAGTGTTTTCATGTTCGTTTTACAAGGTTCACACCAGGTTGCCCAGAAGGAAACCAGAAGCACTTGGCCCCGGTAATCTTCAGCATTGATAGAGGTAGAACGTAGTCCTTTACCTTTGAAGTCAAAGTTCTGTCCTACGAGATTCAAGCGTCGCAGCGCACCCTTGGCTTTCATCGCTTGAGGCGATTCGGAAAATTGTTTTGTAAGTTGTTGGTACCATTGTCTGGCTACGGATTCGTTGTCTGCAAATTCGTATGCGATGGAAAGCTGTAAAATAGCATCGGGTGTGTCTTTCGCTTGGGGATTCTGGGTAACAAATCGTTTCAGACGATTCACCCAATTAGATTGAATTTGTTCATATGCCGCGTTAGGCGATTGAAGTTGAGCAAGATATACCGCAGACAGGTGCCGGTACTCTACTATGGCTAGCAAGCTTTTGGGCGCGTTGGCTTTTTGGAGTTGAACCTGGAGGTTTTCAAGTCGTTTGAGCCCTTCGGGATATTGGCCAGATTGAATACCGGCTACGAGCTCGTCGGCTAGTTGCAGAATCCATTGTGACCGTTCATTTTTCGGTACTGTCGATACAATTTTTTCAAGGATGTTGGCTCTGGAGGCATGGTACTGACCGGGTGCGCTAGTGATGGTGCTGCTTTCATCCAGTTCCTGAATCTGTGTCAGTAATTTCTGCAATCCGGGTGGGTAATTATTGTTTGTCGACGATTGGAGTGCCGTGTCGGTTAATGGTGATCGGATAAGCCAGTTGTTATTGAGACTTATCGTTTGACCGGTCTGCGGATAGGGAACGCTCATCAATTTCCAAGTGTATCCGACACGTACCATTTCTCCGACGTAAAATAACCGGGTTTGTTCCTTCGTCTCGGTCAGTGTGAATACGTTTTGGTAAACGAGCAGTTCTTTCTCGGAGCCTGTCGTGGTGGTTGGTACCAGTGCTGGAACAGATCCATCAAATCGAACCCATTGCATCTGACGAGAGACTTGGTCGCTCTGAACAATCTTTTGAAATTGTTGTTTGATACTGTTACGCAGGCGACGAAAATCTTGGATTCTGTTGTCGAGTTGCAGCTGCTTTAAATCCGATTCGCTCAGCAGGACCAATTTAAGCCTCGAAAAATCACCGGCTGCTAATGCCGATACAGCTTCTGCAGTTGCTTCTTCTGCTGAGAGCATACGCCATCGGTCAATAGTGCCATCTTCATTAGAATCGATGCCCCAACGGGTTCCGCCTTGATTAAACCAGCGATATTGGTCCGCTCGATTATTGAAATTGGTGTCCAAGTCACGGTAAATTTCCAGTCCGTCTCGATAGTACGACCACTGATCGACTATTTTGTCTGCATTGGTATCGAGAAAACGGCGCAATAGGTATCCGGCGGGATGTCGCACGATCCATCCCGCTTCCTTGTTTCTGGTGTAGGTCTCGATTTTACATTGTGCGAGTATTGCCCGGTCCGGAATTTCATAATCGATGGATTTCTGTACCGGATGTAAACTCATAGCTTTACGGAGATTAGGTTGGTTTTCAGCATGGGACAAAGAGAACCATCCTGTGAAATGCAGAAGAACAAAGCTAATCAAGAAGGATGTGCTAGCTTGTTGAGTCATCTGGAAAATACTCCTGGCAGAAAACAGCGATATGCACGTGGCACTAGTTCAAAATGATCAATGCATCCTCTGTCCATTGTTATCGGCTTTTCACGGGTCCGGTCGGAGTGTAAGTTAAGGATGTGATTGCTTTTCAATGAAAAAAGGAACAGCACGACCGGGCATCGTGAAGAGGTGTGAAATGTCAGAAATACGTGCCCCTGGACAGAGGGTTCGTTCTTTTTATGAAGCGCGTCTTAAAATGTTTTATAGAAATCGAGTTGACACTACCAGAGCCAGCGATAAAATTACCTATTACCTGCTCATTGATGGAATTGGGTAGCAGCGCAAGTGTTGCTTCTTAGTTGTTCGCGTTGAGTCCGTGGTGGCATCTGGAGGATTAAGTGATCCGGGTTGGTGCCATGGCCGATATGAGTTGGAGTGGTGAGTATGCCAAAAAAAGGGTCAGCTTGCCTTTTCTTGGTTAATTACCAAGGAGTAGCGATTGGGGCGTATAGCTCAGTTGGTTAGAGCGCAGCTCTGATAAAGCTGAGGTCCGTGGTTCGAGTCCACGTACGCCCACCTTAGACGAGCGGCGTGCCGCTCGTTACCTGAGAGGGGATGTAGCTCAACTGGGAGAGCGCCGCCCTTGCACGGCGGAGGTTGCCGGTTCGATCCCGGTCGTCTCCATACGGCGTGTTTTGAGTATGAGCGGCGGCACCGTTTCCAAAGACGGTGCCGTGGCTCCTGTTCAAGCAGGCTTCCGGGGAACATTTGTCCCTGGTTGCTGTTCTTTGACAATTTGGAAGCGGTACAAGTGGCGTCCACCGTATACTGCCTTTTCAGGCAGTGGTACGTGTGAAACCACAAAAACCCATAATTAGGTAATAGTTGAAGAGAAGAGGATCGTTACAAAATCCTGATCATGACTCTTCTTCGGAAGAGGAGTGAAGGAGATAGCTTGCAGATCTTTGACTTCTTCTGCTTTTCGTACACGGGTTAGCGATTCTGGTTCTGAGAAGAACGGTTTGGCGGTCTGTGTATTGAGTGAAAGAAGGAAGGATCATTGTGGTCAAGTTATTAAGGGCACATGGAGGATGTCTTGGCGCCAGAAGGCGATGAAGGGCGTGGAGGACTGCGATAAGCCTGGGGAAGCTGTCTAACAAGCGTTGATCCCGGGGTTCCCGAATTACTGTACACTGAATACATAGGTGTGCAGGGCAAACCCAGAGAATTGAAACATCTCAGTATCTGGAGGAAGAGAAAGCAATTGCGACTCCCTCAGTAGCGGCGAGCGAACGGGGATCAGCCTAAACCGTCGGGACTTGTCTTGGCGGGGTTGTGGGGGCCTTTAATAGGTTGGTGATGAAGTTAGTAGAACTGAATGGAAAGTCAGGCCACAGAGGGTGACAGCCCCGTATACGAAAACAGAATCGCCTTTGCCTTAAGGTTTCCCGAGTAAGGCCGTGCACGTGGAACGCGGTCTGAATCTAGGAGGACCATCTCCTAAGGCTAAGTACTCTCTGGCGACCGATAGTAAACTCAGTAGGGTGACTGAAAGATGGAAAGAACCCCTTTTAGGGGAGGTATTGAACCTGAAACCGTGTGCCTACAAGCAGTCGGAGGGCGATAACCGAATTTATTCGGTAAAGTGCCTGACGGCGTGCCTTTCGCATTATGATCCGGCGAGTTACCGTCTGTGGCGTTAGGTTAAGCCCTTCAGGGGTGCAGCCGTAGCGAAAGCGAGTCTTAACTGGGCGACAAAGTCATTGGCGGTAGACGCGAAACCGGGTGATCTACCCATGGCCAGGTTGAAGCGCGGGTAACACTGCGTGGAGGACCGAACCCACTAAGGTTGAAAACTTAGGGGATGAGCTGTGGGGAGGAGTAAAAGTCTAATCAAACCCGGCGATAGCTCGTTCTCTCCGAAATAGCTTTAGGGCTAGCCTCGGGCAACTACGTAACGGGGGTAGAGCTACTGAATCGGTTTGTGGGGGCTATCCGCCTACCCTGCCGAACCAAACTCCGAATACCGTTACGACTATCCCGGGAGTCAGTCCACGAGGGATAAGCTTCGTGGTCAAGAGGGAAACAACCCAGACCGTCCGCTAAGGTCCCCAAGCAGGGCTTAGTCAGAAAGGAAGTCGGAATGCAGTGACAGCCAGGATGTTGGCTTAGAAGCAGCCACCATTTAAAAAGTGCGTAATAGCTTACTGGTCGAGCGTTCCCGCGCCAATAATGA
>CAXEIY010000072.1:0-10132 GCA_963996245.1 uncultured Planctomycetia bacterium
GTTACAGCCAGGAGAATACGCTGCTCGAGTGCCTCCAGACGCAGGCGACGGGCAGGGGACGGGGAAGCAATGGCGACAGATTGTTTGTATAGCATGATTGATGGCCTCAACGATTTTTCGGGAAAGTGAGTAACGGAGGGTGTCTGGTAGTTGAGATTGACTGTATATAAGTCCAGTTTCAGACTAATGTTGCCACTGTGGGTTATCAAGGAAAAATTAGCAGGATAAGACATCTAGGTAGGTAGCGATCCTGATTTATTTTGGAAGTGGATGTCCCCAAATGATCGTCATTGGGAAACCATTGCGTCGGGAGTCATCCGTAGGTTCCGACACAGTGGAAGATAGCGTATGCATGCAGTTGGCTTGCTCGACTCGAAGTCAACGTGTTTGTCATGTCCACCTAGAGGTCTAACAGATCCAAAAGTTTCCTGGTGGCGTTGTTCTAAAGTCTGGTCAAATCGCGCCGTAGAAAAGCCGATAAATAGGTTGAGGTAGCGCCTCTGCACATAAGGTTTCCGATGTATATCCTGGTAGGAAACATGCGTAGATAAACTTTTAGAGGTGTAAGTCCTGCAGGCTAGGTATATGGGTAGTGTGGGTGGTGTGAGAAGAGGGGGATGTGTAGGGGTACCTGCCGGCCCGGACTCCAGTTCGTAGAGGAGTAGTGGAGTATGAACGACCAGTTATTTGATTTGCTTGGCAATGACGGAGAGGTCTACGGCCCGTATCGCGTTACCGAATTACAGAAACTGATCGATGACAATCGAGCCGACCGGCAATCTCAGATCCGTGAAAGTGGAACCGACAACCGGTGGCGATCGATGGAAACAATTCTATCAACACAGAAAACCGGTTCAGATTCTCTGGAGAAGCAGAAGTCTGACACTTTTGTGACCGGCTCTACGGTAGAGGGGGTATATGATCTGATTGGAGATGATGGTGTAACCTACGGACCTTATCGCGTAAGTGAATTGCAGGAATTGCTGGATGAAGATCGAGCCAACTGGCAGAGTCAGATACGAGAGAGTGGAACCGACAATCAGTGGCGTGCACTGGAAGCTGTGATACGGGGGTGTCAAGAGCCCCATGTTGATTTGGATGAAATCTTAACAGACATTCCACGATTGAATGTTGGGCAGGCTTTGTCAGATGGTACTGCGCTGTTCAAACAATATTTTGGTCTTTTGGTTGGCGCTTTTACGCTTTTTGTCTTGATTATGATGATAGTTGCCCCGATACCATTTGCAATAATGTTGGTTGCGACTCCTTTGACTGCAGGGTTGATCATCCTGGGCCTTAATCTGAAACGTACCGGCAGTGGCTCGGTTAAGGACCTTTTTGAGGGGTTCGATCGATGTTTTCCTCGTCTGATAGGGATTGGTCTGGGGCAGGTGATACTCTTCTTTGCTGCAGCCGTTCCCGGAGGAATAACGGTGATTATAGGATTCATTAGCGCATGGAGAGCTGCAGAGGCAGACCAGGAGCCCGGTGTTGGTGTGGTAGTTCTGCTAGTTTCGGGTTGTTTGCTGATCGGGATAATGGTGTGTGTGGTCATGCCTTTGACTATTTTTGCCCCGTGGCTGGCCGCGGATAAAGATCTGTCTTTCGGGGAGTCATTTCGTGTAGCGATCAAAGTCGGGTGGAAGAACCTGTTTCCCCTTTCCATACTGCTGGGCGTTGGTTTGTTGTCAGCTGTCGCCGGGTTGTGCATGTGTGGTATCGGGCTGTTGGTCTCCGGGGCCTGGGCAATAACGGTTCTGACCATGGCCTATGAGCAGTTGTTTACACGAGAGCGTGTTTTGCATGATGGCTGAACGGCCTCCTGTTATCGTCAGAAAACGTTACTATGATCTGGATGCGCTGCGCGCCGTGGCTATGTTGCTTGGCCTTGTGCTGCACGCAGTCATGTCATTTGTTCCGGCTATTCCCTGGCTTATCCAGGACAGCAGGCATCCTGCCTGGGAGCTGCCAGCGAGGGCGATAGAAAGTGCCGAGACCATCGGTATCGTATTGCAGGACAGCTACAGTCCTTTTCACCTGGCCTTTCACGTTATTCACGGGTTCCGGATGCCACTGTTTTTTGTGATCAGTGGCTTTTTTACTGCGATGCTCTGGCGGCAGCGTGGTACCAGTCAGATGGTCAGACATCGTATCCGCCGAATACTGATTCCAATGATTGTCCTGATGATTGCTCTGTGGCCGATAATGATAGTTCTGGGCGTTCTGGGAGCCATGGTAAATGGTGAAAGTAAAGAGAACCATATTTTGCAAAATGGGTCCTTGGATGCCGTGACACTGCACGATTTGCGTTATGAAGTGTATGACGGTCAGTGGAGTCGATTGCCCGATTTTGAACAGCATGTACCGGATCGTTCTGGTTTGGTGAAGGGGGGACGAATCGATATCGAACTGTCCGAAAGAAAAGATCATTACGCGATGGTCTTTGAGGGCCAGATGGAAATCGGTAAACCGGGTGTTTACACCTTTGAGTTAGCATCGGATGATGGCTCGCGTCTTTATGTCAACGGCGCTGAACAGATCGATAACGATGGTAGTCATGGTGTAATTCGTAGGGAGAGTGAGGTGGAGCTGGATGCGGGTATGATCGATCTGCGTGTTGAATATTTCGAACACGCTGGCGATGCAGAACTTTCAGTGAGTGTAGCAGGGCCAGACGAAAAGAGGATGGTGTTGACGGAAGGTCCGAGCTTCCAGAATCAGGGTGAGCGGGAAGTGGAAGCGTTTATCAACAAGCTGACTCCGGAGTTTGAAAGGTTGCCGGGGTGGATGATGCCCGTTGTGATAACCGTTGGTATTGTGTTTGGGATGGCTATCATTCCGGTCTTTCATCATCTGTGGTTTTTGTATTATCTCTTGTGGATGGTAATGGGGTTGGTTCTGGTTGGATGGCTTGCCGGGAAATACAACTTAAGGAAATGGCCTGCCTGGATGATCACCTCGCCACTACGTTGGTTCTGGCTGATTCCTTTTACCTTGGTGGCGCAACTTTGTATGTGGCAGACATTCGGACCGGATACCTATACCGGGATTATGCCCTGGCCACCCAAGCTGCTGTATTACGCAGTCTTTTTTGGCTATGGCGTTCTATGCTATGGGGAACAGGCCTTTGAGGGCCTTGTTGGGCGATACTGGTATGGTTATTTTCTGATCGCTTTGCCGGTGCTGATTGTAGGACTGATTAGTCATGATCAAGTACGCACTTTGATTAACCAGGGGTTTGGCCAACATCGTAATGTAATTGTGGCAGCACATGCAGTGAGCAGTCTGTGCGCAGTACTCTATGCCTGGTTGATGATTTTTGGCCTGATTGGGTTTTTTCGAATGTTTTTTCCACATCGAAGCCGCGCTGTGCGTTACGTTTCTGATGCATCTTATTGGCTCTATGTTGCCCATCTACCGCTGATCGTCTTTCTGCAGATTGCGGTCAGCCAATGGAATCTGGCCAGTGGGCTCAAATTTCTGTTGATCGTTCTGTTAACCAGTGGAGGCCTGCTGCTGGTATATGAATATGCGGTACGCTACACCTTGATAGGTACCATGCTCAATGGCAAGCGTGTTCGAAATACTGCCACAGAGGAAGGGTAACCTGCTTTAGGATTCCTGGCTCAGATCTGGCTGTTGTGACGTCATTACCAGTTATTTCAACGGTACCGGGAGGTGAGGTGGTGGCAAATGCTGTCGGTGTGCCATGGGCCGTGTTTCTGGCCGTCATTGCGTTGTTGTCCATGGCTGAGCGAATAGTCTTTGCGCTGACCGGATCCGAGCTGGATGTGGTGAATCGTGTGGTGGATACCCTGGTGATGGCCACCGCCGGAGGAGGCATGATCGCGGTACCGGCGTGGTGCTGTTATCGTACACGCGGGTTGGCTCGACATGGAGAAAACTTCATATGGCTGTTTATGTTCAGCATACTGGTACCCGTGATAGCGGTGCTGCTGATTACACTTATCGCAAATGATCTGGACGGTGGATTGCTGCTGTTTATCTTTCCTGTTACGAGCCCGGTAACCACCTTTGTGGGCGTCCTGTTTCTGATGTTCTGGGAACGTCGGTAGTGTCGGGTCTCACACGTGAATGATTTGGACAGCGCATCCAGACGGTTCTTTCCGCGGTTTTCAAGTTAGCAGGCAGCAGATCAAAAATACTGGGAAATCAAGATCGACGGTGAGTGAACGTAAAGGTCACTCACGTGACTTGAGGAACTCAAGCAGATCGGCCATTTCCTGAAGTGTGATATCTTTTTCGACCCCTTCGGGCATCAGAGAAAGTTCGCTTGCATGCATGGAGTCGATGGTATTGCGATTGATCGTCTGAAGTTTGTTTTCTGCCATGCGAAGTACCACGGCATCCGGTGTTTCTGACATGATAAGTCCATTCAGAATAGTACCTTTGAGGGTCAATATCTGGTAGGCGGTAAAGCGGGGTTCCACTTTGGCATTGGGATCCAGAATATCGTAAAGCAGTGCTAATCGTGAGCGATTGCGTACATCACTCAAATCGGGACCGACTGGATGCCCTTTGCCGTCCAGAACATGACAGGCAGCGCAGATACGCTGGAACACTTTAGCCCCTGAATCAACGGAAGCAGGCAGATTCAGAGACTTTTGAAATTCCTGAGCAACCTGCCGGCGGTTGGTAGAAACGGCACCACCAAAAAGGGTTATCGCCTGGGTGCGGATTTTCTCATCAGGGTGTTTCAGGAGACGTACTCTTTGATCGATACTGAGAATGGCAGCACGCATGGTTCCAGATGCCATGGTTTCGAGTACCTGGCGAGTGGAATCGGTTCGACGAAGCAGCAGATTCAAGGCGGGCCCTCGAACCGAAGGCCCGAGTTCTGCCCAGTTTCTCAGGATAAGGGCGCTGGATTCGGGGTGTCCTCCTGTTGCAAGGGAGTCAATCGATACGGACTGGACGGCGGCTGGTTGAGCATGAGAAAGTAGCTCGGAGAAAATATGTCTGGTTTTCGCAAAAGGTTGATAGGCCATCAGTTCGATAGCGGCAATACGATCGGTAAGGGAAGTACTGGTGTCCATCGCCGTTGCGGTGTTCTGTTGCATCAGGTTCCGTAGACCGGTAACGGCCTGGGCCAGATCATCGGGAGGATTGGATAGCAGTGATGGGAGTTGGATGGGGCTGAGCGGCCCCTGGTGTCGAGGTAGACCCATCCCCAGGCCCGTAATTATTGCAGATTTCCACCAGGTTACCTGTGAACTGGAGGAAGCTTCACTTGGGGTATTCAATGTTGACAACAGTAATTGGAGTTCCAATGGGTTACCCCGGGTGCCGACTATGGTCGCGAGTTGTTTAATCAGTCGAATACTATTAGTACCGGCCTTCCGGTTGAATGTTTCGTTGGTGACCAGTGCGGTAAGGATAGCACCGGAAGAGCTCCTGGCTGAGGACAGGAGGGCTCCGGCAAACCAGGTGTCCTGCCCATCACGGAGGGCGAGATCCGCGAGCCCGGAGGAAGCAAGTGAATTCGGGTGATCACCCAGCGCCAGTGCTACCTGAAAACGCACCCGGGTGTCGGGATCGTCAACAAGTGTAAGCAATTGACTGAAGAGTGAATCAAGATATAGTGGTGAGCGGGCAAGCCGGACTGCTGAGGCCCGGACGTGTGGGTTGGTGTCAGCCAGCCCTGTCGACAGGTCATTGATGGTAAGTGCGCTGATACCTTTCAGTGTCCACAGGGCATGTAGACGTGCTGTGGGGTGGGCGCTGCGTTGCAGAATCGGACGGACCAGGGCGGCTGACTCAGTATTTGGAGTTTCAACTAGAAGTCGATGCCCCAGAAACTGACGCCAGCCATTGGGATCTTCCAGAAGAGCCACGGTTTGCTTCAGGTCAGTTGGTGGATGAAAGGGACGCGGGTGCTGGTTTTGAGGTGCAATGCGATAGATGCGTCCCCGGTCTTCACCGGCTCGCCAGTCGAGTTGTTTCGCAATTTCTGGCGGCAGAAATTTGGGATGTTCGACCCACAGACGATACATGTCGGCCAGATATAATGCGCCATCCGGGCCGTTGGACAGACTGGCCGGCCGAAACCACGTATCGTTCGAGGTGAGAAAGTCGATCTTCGGACGTGCACGGTGGGCCCTGAGTCGAAGTCCTTCGACTTCAACGATCGAACGGGTAACGAGGTGGCCAATCGGCTCGCATACGAAAACACTGTTGAGGTATGGTTTGCCGAGTAAATCACCATTGTAAGCCGTTACGCCACAGGCGGAGGTGTGGGTTCCTGCGTGAGAAAGGTAATTGCTTTTCATAGCGATTTGTGGATAGACCTGTGTTGCGCCCCCTGCATTGCCTACATCGTAGGAGGTACCTGTTATGACCGCATAAGGATTACGCTGTAACTCCGAGGGGGGCAGTAAGGTGGTCATGATAGGATTCCGATTCGTGCAGTAAAAACGATGTCCCCAGCGGTCAATGGTGTTTCCGAATTGTCCCATGCCACTGTCTGCCTCAAAGGTCATTCGACCGGGGTGAAAACGAAAGTCCTTACGCGGCATTTCGGTCACCTTGTCAGGATCTGTTGTAGATTGAATTTGACCGGGCCCGTAATTCAGGTAAATCCAGTTATCCATTCCCCAGCGTGGATTGCCGATCTGCATCTGCGGATGTGCTGCCTGAAATCCTTTGAAGAGTACTTTTCGAATGTCAGCTACGTGATCACCATCGAGATCTCTGAGATAAATAATTTCAGTCTTAGCACCCACCAGAAGTCCCCCGTCGAATGCCATTAGACTGTGCGTGAAGTTGAGATTGTCCGCATAGACATAGCGTCGATCCAGTGTTCCGTCTCCATTGTCATCTTTCAGGAGAACCACGCGCGAAAGGGGGGGGGCACCTGGTTCCGGACCCTCCGGATAATCTCCGTATTCCACCACATACATGTCCCCGTTTTTGTCAAACGTAATGGCGACGGGATCGCGGACCAGTGGTTCACTGGCAATCAGTTGGATCTCGAGACCTGGTTCGATTTCGAAACTGGCCAATGATTCCTTCGGAGTACGGGGTGGATCGGTTTTCTGGTTGACCCAGTGACGACCTCCGCGAACGCCTTCAATAACGTCCAGTGCGGTTTCCTGGAGTACCTGGGCTTGGGCGGTTCGGTCAATCCTGCCAGCTGGACGCTGTCCCTCGCCCGTTTGGTTCAGGTCCCCTAGTTCCCGTCGAGCCAGGTTCGCCCGTTTGGTTAATTGTGCGACTTGTATGGGATGCTCAGCGGCCACGTTCTCACGGCTGGATGGATCGTTAACCACATTAAAAAGAAGTGTCTGAACGGAGCGGTTTCCAGAAAAATGGGGATGAGGGTATTGGGTTGTTACGGGTAGAAACAATTTCCATGGTCCGGATCGGACGGCCTGTAATTGATCCTGATGGTAGTAGTAAAACACAGGGTGAGGACTGCGCGCGTCCGGAGTGCCGAAAAGAAGTGGCGAGATGTCGTAACCGTCGACGTGATGATCGTTGTCCAGTGCCTGGCCCGTTAGTGAGGCAAATGTGGGCAGTAGATCCAGGGTCGAAACCAGTTCGCTGCACTGGGTGTCTGGCGGTACGGTACCGGGTTGCCAGGCAATCGCTGGTACTCGGAAGGCCCCTTCACTGGTCGAATAGCCACGTCCGAACAGAGGGCGGTTGGAACCACGCGTCAGGTCATCAGGGTCCGAGGTCATCGGCGCGCCGTTATCGGATGTCCATATGACCAGAGTACGTTCGGAAAGATCAAGTGTGCGTAGATGGGCGAGAATGCTTCCCATGGACCAGTCCAGTTCTTCAACGGCGTCGCCCCACGGACCATTGCTGCTTTTTCCACGGAACGATTCGCTGGCAAATGGCGACCTGGTACTTCCGGGCATGGCATGAGGTAGATACAGGAAAAAGGGCTGGTCCTGATGCTCGGTAATCCATTCAATAGCGCGCTGGGTATATCGGCGAGTCAACTGTGTGCGGTCACAGGGAGCTTCAATGACCCGCTCATTTTCCATAAGGGGAAGAGGGGGCCAGAGATGACCGTCCAGTCGCTTGCCAATTTGTGCACCGACCGACTGGGTCATATCATCGCTGTAGGGAATACCAAAGAAAGAATCAAACCCTTGTCGGGTGGGTAGGAACTCTGGCTGGTCACCCAGATGCCATTTTCCTATTAGCGTGGTTGCGTATCCACGGTTCTTAAGCACTTCGGCGAGTGTGAGTTCGTCAGGGTTCAAACCGTATGGGGATAGGGGACGCAATACAATTCCGTCGCGCTCGTTAGTGTGCATGCCCACACGTTGAGGGTAACATCCGGTCATGATACTGGAACGTGAAGGCGTGCAGACTCCAGCTGTCACGTAAAAATGTGTGAATACCCGACCTTCCCGGGCCATGCGATTGAGATGCGGGGTTCGATGGAGTTTGGATCCAAAAGGCTCGATATCTCCGTAACCCAGATTGTCGCAAACCACCAGGATGAAATTTGGAGGAGCTGGGTTGTCAGCATGCACGAGAATTGGAGTGGCAAGGAACATAAGGAGGATTACCCAAATAGCTCTGTGCACGTGAAAGCTCCTGTCGGATAGTGGCATGATGGGTTCCTCTGGTGTCGGGATACTCATGGATTGCGAACATGATACTCGTAGATATAAACTCCAGGCGATAAAAAAGTATTTGTCTGTGTCGTACCTGTTGAAGCCTCTCACTTTTAGTACGGTTCGCGGTAGCTGTTAGCAGGCGGATACTTGTGAGGTTCAATTCACGTAGATACACTCTTTTGATGGAGAATCACTCGTTATATCCCCACCAGGTGGTCGCGGTAAAGTATCATTCCAGGTGAGGTGACCGAGAGGCTGGGGTAACGGTATGTTTCGACAGAAACTCGATATTTTTCAGGTGTTTACCAGTTAACGTGTGGCCAGGAGGCAAAACGATGGGATTTGTTATTAATCGTCGTGAATTTCTGGGCCTGTCGATCACCGGGAGTGTGGCATTAGCCGCTTATCGTCCAATTTTCTCAAAGCAGGTCACTATGCAGACTCATACTTACAAAACGGTTGGCAAGTTGCCGATAAAGCTGGATCTGTACCTTCCACAGCAGACAGGCCCGTGTCCGGTTGTTGTATGGATTCATGGTGGGGCTCTGATTAACGGGCACCGGGGCGGGATCAATGATCGGGTGAAGCAGGATTTTTTGAAATCCGGTTACGCCTTGGCTTCGATCGACTATCGACTGGCTCCTGAAACACCTCTACCGGAGATTATTAAAGATGTTGAGGATGCCTTCGTTTGGTTGCGTTTACACGCGGATGACCTGAGTCTGGATCCAGGCAGGATTGCCGTCCTCGGTGGATCGGCAGGTGGATACCTGACCCTGATTACTGGATACCGAGTTGTCCCACGACCGCAATGTCTGGTTTCGTTTTATGGTTACGGAGATCTGATTGGAAACTGGTATAGCGCTCCCAGTTCTCACGCACGGCACAATCGGGTTAAATTTACGGAAGCCCATGCCCGGAAACAAGTTTCAGGATCGCCGATATCGGATTCCCGGTTGAGGGATGGAAGAGGTGGTGATTTTTACAACTGGTGTCGTCAAACCGGCCGGTGGCCACTGGAAGTCAGTGGCTGGGATCCTCACTCCCAGGCGGAGCTGTTTTACGAGTATATGCCGGTTCGTAATGTAACCGCAGAATATCCTCCGACACTGATGATACATGGTACGGCAGATACGGATGTTCCTTATGAACAGTCTGAGCTTATGCAGCAACAGTTCATAAAACAGGCCGTCAATCATCAATTGATCCGTATAGAAAATGGAGAGCATGGCCTGGGTGGTGGAGAACCCGAAGCGATTGAGAAGGCATATCGGGAAGTATTTGCTTTCGTGGACGCCCGATTGAAGGGATGACAAGGGGTTAACAGCTGTTGGGAATCGAATCCGAATGTACAGGTTGGAAAAAGCGAAAGGTGACCGAGATGTCTCGAAAATGGAAAACCGCATTTTTAACGATTCTCGATTATCAGACGATGCCTTCAGAAGATGTCATTGCCTCTCTTAAGCGAGTAGGTTACGAAGGAATTGAGTGGACGGCAAAGGGACATTTCGATCCAGATAAGGGAATCAAAA
>CAXEIY010000073.1:0-22619 GCA_963996245.1 uncultured Planctomycetia bacterium
AGAGGCCTCTCCCATATCGATACCCAGATTACGGTAAAGCGTTGCAAATACTTCCTGAAAATGGACGGGGCGGTCCTGCGCTTCTTCGGCATAACGGGTAGTTGTGCCAATCACCTGACCGGTAGGCATTCCACCACCAGCAAGAATGGCAAACGCATTACGTGGCCAGTGATCCCTACCCGCACTCTTATTCACTTTAGGCGTACGGCCAAATTCACCCCACACCACAACCGTGACATCGTCCTGCAAACCGAGCCGGTACAGATCATTGATAAGCGCTGCCAGCCCCTGGTCCAGTAAAGGCAATACTTTGCGACCATTGGAAAAGTTACCACCGTGCCAATCAAAATCCGCAAACGTGGTCGTTACCGTTCTTACGCCAGCCTGTACGAGACGACGTGCCAGAAGGAACTTGGACATAATCGCCTGATATCCCAAGTGACCATAAGAAAGAACTCCGGGGGCGTCTTCACCATAGCTGGAACGAACCTTCGGATCTTCTCGATCCAGATCGAGTGCGTCGGCCAACCGACTCGCCGTCAGCACATCAAAGGCCTGTTCGGTAAAAGGATCCAGATGCCCTTTCTCACGACGTCGGTCTACCTGGCTGCGAAAGCCGTCAAAAGCACGCAGCAGCGTACGTCGATCATCCAGTCGGTCCACAGTAATCCCGTTCAACTTCATATTGGCATGCCCCTGGCCGTCGGGTTGAAAGGCCATGTGACGGGAACCCAGAAATCCTGATCCGGGGTGGTTGTAAGGCAGGTGGGCCATTTTCATAAACAGATTCACAGAAGGAGGCACCGATGGATCCACCGTACCCTGTAACTGTGACACCACAGATCCCAGCCCCGGCCATCCACCACGTGGCTGGTTACGGAAGTGCCTTCCGGTAACACACTGAAATGAAGAATGACGCCCGTCAGATCCTGTCAGGGTTCGGATCACAACCAGCCGATCCATCATCTGTGACAACAACGGCAGATGCTCACTGATCTGTACACCCGACACATTGGTATCGATCGGTTGAAATTCTCCTCGAACGTCCGATGGCGCCTGCGGTTTCAGATCCACCATGTCCTGATGCGGGGGACCACCGGTCAGGTAAATCATGATCACGGATTTATGAGACTGGTTGATACCGGCATGGGATTCCCGCTCGAGCAGCTGAGGAAGGGTAAGTCCGCCTAGTGCCAGCCCTCCCATCTGAAGCCAGGTTCGTCGATCGATGCCATCGCACTGTCGAAACTGGTGACGGTTAAAAAGCGTCAGCATGTGACATGCTCCTGCCTGTAAGTCGATACGGTGTTCTGAGAGACTGATTAATTATACTGTCATCAGACATACAAAATACTGAAAAGTCGATTTCAAGCCAACCGATTGTTGAAAAACCGCATCCGTGGAGGAAGCCGAACACCATCCGCAATCCAACAATCCAATCCCGTAACCTGCCGACTCTGGAAAATGTTATGAACCAAAGATCGCCATCCCATACCTTGATAACTCAGGTACTTCTCCTTGACGTTTGAGAATATATGTCTGTCCCGGTTGCCATAAAACAGAGATAATGCGCCTATCACAACTTCGGAGAGCGTTTTTCGATACTTTTCACAAAGCCGTAAATCCACCTTTCTGAGGAATCCTACCATGCGACCATGGCACACACTGCTGGCTGGCATGGCAACCGGTGGAACGGTTGGTCTGACTCTGGTACTGGTAACCCGCATCGGAAACCCCATGTATCACTGGACCGGCGCACTGGCTACCCTGGTGCTGATTCCACTGGCCGCTTCTCTTGCAATGCGTTTTCTATTCGGACTCGTCCTGGAAAACAAACCCCGCAAAAGAGTGCTGCTGCCCGTTGCTTACGCCACGGAATTGATTCCTGTTCTCGGGACGGTTTTTGGAGCCGCTGGAAACTGGAGCGACGTGCCGATCATCATGGCCCTGGGAATGGTCGGTGGTGTTTTTTGGAGTCTACCTTTTGCTCTCCGAGTTTATTTCGCTCGCAAGCCCCCGTACACGTCTCGGATAGAAACGTAAAACCTCTTTATACCTGAACACCGCTTTTTCAATCCGGTGATCCGATACAGTAAAGATAGCGCATGCCGCGCAGGAAAAGATCGGAACCGGAAATGGCAGCTGAGGCGCTGAAACGGTCTCTCAAACTATTAAAGGCCAACACTTCAGGTTCGTTGCTGGCAGATATCACGATGGTTGCGCCGTCTAAATCCGTAATGTAAATGCGGTCCGAAACCGCAACCGGCGAAGCATATACATTACCAATACCTCCCAGTCGAAAAGGACCGGTGGGCTCGTCCCCCGTCTCGGCCACGACTCGGCTTAAAATCCCCTGGTAGTGACGCAGCACATAGAGACTGCCTTTATATAAAAGTGGAGAGGGCACATAGGGAGTTGCCTGAAAGCGATTCCAGAGCACCTGATCGGTATCTGTAATATCGCCGCTGGCCCCTTCTATTCGAATGGCCATCAATGCGCGGGTTTCATAACTGCTGCCAACGTAAACGATCCCGTTGCTTGAGACGGGTGAAGCAATAATGTTGGCAGAAAGTCCGCCACACTCCCATATCACATCTCCGGTATCGAGATCGTAACCCCGCACTCGATCAGTACCACTTACTACAACCTGACTTTTCTCCCCATTCGGCACCACAATTGGTGTCGCCCAGGACGTTACTTCATCACGTGCCACTTTCCATCGCTGCCTACCCGAATGTTTATCTATCGCGACAATAAAGGACTCCCCTTCATGATCCGAGTTGACAACAATCGTGTCGTTAAAAAGCACAGGCGAAGCACCTTCACCATGGCCATGCTTACTTTTCAACTGCCCCAGCTCTACCGTCCAAAGAAGCGTACCATCCCATGCCAGACAATACAGCCCGCGGGAACCAAAAAATGCATAGATACGTTCACCATCGGTCACCGGTGAGTGCGAAGCAAGACTGGCCGTATAGTGTCCCCCTTCATGGGGCAGCACTTCCTTAACAACCCGCTGCCAGAGGCAGGATCCATCGCGGCGACTCACCGCCATCACGGCATATTGATGTTTTTGCGTCACCGGAACGTTGTCATGAGCCCCCGGTGCATCACTGTAAATAGGGTCCAACTGATTCCCAACAGGGATTGCGGTCGTCAGTACCACTCGCTCACCCCACACCACTGGGGTCGAATGACCTCTACCTGGAATGGATACTTTCCACCGGATATTCTCCGTTTCGCTCCAGGTGATGGGCGGGTTACCGGTCAGAGACACCCCGTTGGCCAGTGGCCCACGCCACTGAGGCCAGTTGGTATCCGGTTCATTCGCGAAAGCCGGCATCGTAACCATGCTTGAAATTAAGAGAGCATTCAGGATTGCCGTTTTTATCTTAACCTTCACCATCCACCACTTTTCAGCATTAAAGTTTGATTACCATTATCGTGTTGATCTCAAATTGCAGGTGGCATCGGAGCCAACTTGCAATGCTGCTGAACGTTGCTTACTGCCAGCGAAACCACCATAGTGCCAGTCCAAAGGTGATCAGCCCCCAAAGGCTGATCACCATCAACTGTGGAAACAATACCGCTAAAGAGGCTCCGTCCTGCATCACTCCCCGTAGTCCGTGAATAAGAGGAGTAAGGGGTAACTGGTTGAGCACCGATTGCACAGACGCAGGGAAACGATCTACAGAATAAAAAACTCCGGAACCTATCCACATAGGTAACATGACAAGATTCATCAAACCGGAAACCGTTTCCGTTGTTTCTGCCCGGCTTGCAATCAACAGTCCGATACCCGAAAATTCGAATGCGCCAAGAAAAATAAGTACCACCACAGCGAGAAAAGAACCCTGGTTTTCCACTCCAAATAACCAGTGTGCCCCCCATACCAGAACGAGCATTTCAGGTATGGTGAACAGAACTCTACTAATCATCATAGCAATCAGAAAATGACTGCGTTTCATGGGGGTGGCAAGATAGCGTTTCAAAAGTTTTCGTATTCGAAGATTCACAATGGAAAATCCCACCCCCCACATTCCACCTCCCATTAATCCCATACCCAAGAGCCCAGGAACAAGAAAGTCGATATAGCGTCCCCCCGTCTCGGACACCGGATCATCGGACACGGTCACTTTGTCTTCACGGCCGGACCATCGTTGAATGCGATCATACAGGGTGTTTCGAACCAGAATGCTGCCAGGGCGAGTCGGATCATACGAAAACACAAAACCCTCCGATTCAACATGCGCAACAACCAGGGCGGTTTTTCCCGTACGCAAACGCAATTGACTGGTTTCTTCGTCATGGATTTCGATACCCGACAATTCCATCAAATCCTGATGCGTGTTCTCTCCGTTTTCAAGGTAGTCGTGAAAGGCTTCCATACGGTCCGATTTCACCAGATCCACCTGAATGCTTTCAACGGGCCGATGCCTGAACGCAACACCCAGAGAAATCATCATGATCAGTGGAAAGCCGTACACCCAGAACACTGCCGCGGGTTCCCTCCAGAACTCGCGCAATCTCGCAATCACCAACTGAACCAATGGATGATCCTTTACCTGCTGGCTCAGGTTACCTGTTTGTTTCACGCAGGTTCCTCCTGGTTTTCCCAATGCCGACCGGTAAGTTGAACAAACACATCTTCGAGACTCACATGGCGCATAGTCAAACTGGTTACTTTGGTTCCGACCGATTCTATAAAATTATACAATTCCGGAATGACTACATGGGGCTCGGTAACCGTAATTCGATAGCGATCATCCTCTCGTGCCAACGCATGAACGTTTGGAATCTGTGTCCACCTGTCATCGTTTCTGAGGGCTGCGTCCGTACCATCGGCGACGGTTAGTTCAACAATATGTTCCCCGTTCAAACCGGCAATCAATTCTTGAGGAGTACCACACGCGATAACCTTTCCATGATCCAGAATCGCCACCCGGTCACAAATACGCTCGGCTTCCTCCATGTAATGAGTGGTTACGAGAACGCTACCTCCTCGTTCAACAAATGTTCGGATAATCCTCCAGAGCTCACGTCTCGATCGAGGGTCAAGACCTGTGGTCGGTTCATCGAGAAATAACAGCGAGGGGTTTCCGACCAGAGCGGTAGCGACCGCCAGTCTCTGACGCTGTCCACCAGACAGATGCTTGACCCATGTTCCGGATTTATCTTCCAGACCGACCTGAGAAATCGCCACTTGAGAGTCCATTCCCGCGGCATAAAAACTCTTGAACAACGCCACCGTTTCCAGAACCGTCAGTTTGTCGGAAAAACGGGTTTCCTGAAGTGATATCCCGATTTTTTCTCGAATGGACTGTGCATTTGCTTTCCAACATTGCCCCAGCACTTCGACATCACCCGATGTCGCTTTCAGTATGCCTTCCAGTATTTCAATCGTGGTTGTTTTACCCGCACCGTTGGGACCTAACACTCCCAGACACTCTCCCGTGTGGACCGTAAGGTCAATTCCCCTTACTGCTTCAACGGGTGGCCGTCCAGGGTATGTTTTAATTAAATTCCGGCAAAAAATGGCGGGAGTTGACATAGGATTCTCAAAGCAAAGCGGGACAGGATTACCCACCATCCCCGCGCCGTCGCAGATTTCTTGAAACCCGCGTGTTGTGATGGTGATTCACTTCCGATCTCGAATAGCTTAACCAAGTCTCTGCAAGCTGTCTCTAGAAGCCGGTTGACCAGGATTATCCGTTGACACCAAATAACCTATTTCACACATAACAACGGTAACACGAACCTCTTCATTATTGTCTCCTCTGTCCTTTTACCAGCGTTATCGAAAACATGGTCGATTCATTCTTTCGGGGGTACTGCCTCTTGCACTACGGCACCGTGGCTTTCACTCAAAATGAGTAGCGCAAAACGATTCACAAAATCGAGATCATTCGTACTTAAGGCCACGTAATCAAAGCGACCACGAATGTCCGTATACCCATCTTTGTAAAACTGAACCTGACCATTTTTCATTCGGGCGTAGATCTTGACATAGACACCGGCAAGAGGTTTGGCAGTTTGGGCATCACTTACCTGAAGCTGCCCGTAATTTTCTGCAAACTGCAGATCCAGCGCGTTGGAGTAGTAAGCCTGTGACTTCACTATTCCGGAAGATTCAATTTCGACCAGCACATTACGATTGTGAAACCGTGCCGGTAAGGCAATCGTTTCACTGCCCAGACTTTTATCCAGACGCTTCACCAACGATTGATTGGGCTGTATATAAGTAAACCGCCCGGCCTCCTTACGAACAAACGGATCACGACTGAACAGAAGCTCTAAATCCATTAAATAAAAATGGACTCGAATCTGTTCGATATTTCGGTAATTAATTCGAATTTCACTCGACTCGACATCAAAATCAAACTGAGGCTGAGAAGCCGCCAGGCGTGCCTGCGCATCCTGAAATCGGCTATTCTCGGCGCCAGCTTTGCCCTCCGCTTCATCCAGGTGCGCCAAAACCCGACCAAACCGGTTGCGCCAATCCGTTGGAGACAACACCTGAACCAGTGAAGTCGAATCCAGAGTATCCGTACCTGCATCCTTGTCGGATGGGGTAACCAGCCGGGTCAGCCAGGTCTCTGCTATATGTCGGGCCCGCTTATGACCGTCTGTAAAAAGGCTTAGATACGCAAGGATATAGTCATACTGAATTTGGGTCACAAGTTGTTCAGGGTCTATGCCGTCGATCATCTGCAATGATTCTTCAATGCGGTCCTGCAGCAGCAGGTAGTAAGTAACTGCCAGACGATCTTCGTCTTCCAGTGCCTTCTGGTAACTCAAGACTTTTAACAGAAGATGATACTGCTGGTGTATCTGGCTATTGAGAATCTTTCGTCGTTGCCCGAAGGGATGTATTCTCGCACTGACAAACGGATGAAAATCAATGTGCTGGTACTGTTTTCTCAAAACCGGATTAATGACCAGCAGCGGTGTGTTCAAACCAAGACCACATTGTTTGACAAAGTCATCCTTATATTGGAGCCACTCACGAATTACCTCGACGTCGTTGTGCAATAAGCCGTACGACCACAAAATATCATGAAACAGATAACGCTCCTTCAATCGTGCTATCACCGCACGGAACAATTCTCGATCATGCATGCGAAACGCTATTTGATCGAGATCTACTCTATGGACATTATTGGTATCGATAAAATGCAGAACCTGGCTGTCCTGCCCATACTGACAAAGATATGCCCAGGACTTCAAATCCTTCGCAGTAGGCTCGCGTACCACCTGAATCGTCCGAGAGTCTACCGAAGCAATGACACGTTCCTGGTGAGCAACCTGAACCGAATAATGACGAAACTGTCCGTCATGAGGAAAGTAGAAATAATAGGTCTTCTGCTGTGTTTCAAAAGGCCCCAGATCCATACGCACACTTTCCATATACTTACTTTTCTGTACCGGAATAGCCCCCTGTGGAATCTGCAACAGCACATCCAGTTGAATCGGCAAAGAGGTTGGATTGGTCAAGATAATCTGACAGCCATAAACCTCATTTATAAGGAATTCATTCAGAGATGAACGGTCCTTAACCAGCCCCGTCAGATCAGGAAAAGAAGACGGCGTAACATCGGCTCTGTCCTCATGTGTCAGCCCTTCTTCCTGTTGTTCATCCGCAAACCGCAAGTATTTTTGGCGAACCAGAATATCCACGTCTTTCCTTTTGTCGATTGTCTTTTCAATAGCTTCATGAAAAACAATCGCCACACTGCCTGGTATCAGAGTCAGCGTGTTGTCCTTGGACTGCATCTGGTGTTCGGATGCGGCGAAAGGAAGGTCCATGAGAGACAACGCGCAGATCATTTCCGTAAAATTATGTGATGCGACTGGAAAATTCGTGGACAGAAACGGTGTCTTGACAGAGTGGTTTGCGTAATCTTCCCAGAATGGATTAACGGAAATCCGATCCGCGTTCTGTTCACGCAATGGAAGTCCGTAGTAATTGTTCTCTACCCAGGCGCGAGTCGTATCTAATCGTTGAAACAGGGCGCGTTTACTTTTCTGTGCCTTTTTATCCTCTGCAAAATAGCTCTGCTGCGTACGCTTTTCACTGTCGGCCTCCTCCAATTGACGTTCCATGGGAGGCGATCCCGGAGCGGCCGATCGCTGCTGTTGCAAAGTCGCTCTTCCGAGTTCCCCTGCTGCACCACCACGACCATCACGACCACCACCCAAGACTAGTCCCAAACGATCGACCTGTGTATCCAACGCACTCCCACTGAGCGCTGTTTTGAACAAATGGCTCTCCCGGTATTTTTCAGACGATTGTAATGCCGCCAAATCTGAAATATAGCGGCGCATTCGGGACACCTGATTTTCATTCCGCAATCCCAATAAAATGCGCTCCATGACATTCAGTTGCTCATGGGACCATGCGGACCGATAGGCGGTAAGAGGATCGTTTAACAACCAATGATCGAGAAAGGTTTTCTCCTTTTTGTTACGCAAATACGGTCGAATGACGGATTCAAAAAATGTTCGATCTTTGTGGAAAAGAAAAAAACTAAGCTCATGACAGGCATAGGCTGCATACTGCCTTCGCTTTTGCTCCTCACTCATTTGCGGCCAGTCTAAAATGAAACGAAACGTGGCCAGGTTATCATTACTCGTCAGGGTTACATACAGATTGAAAACCTGAGTCAGAGAGTCATATATTTCCATCCTGGAAGTCGAAAGATTGGCAATCACTAACGGCTCTCCGGGCTGCACGACACTGACTTGTCTGCGCTGCATGAAGTGCGCCCCCGATTCAAAAGCCGTCGTCAGGCGTAAATCATCAAAGGGAGCTTCTTTTTCGGGCATTACCACCGAGCGATAGGCGGTATTGCGTGGGTCCGCTGCAACAATGTGAACATGCGGATATCCGGACAGCTGCTTGCGTGTGACCTCGACTATCCCATTGGTATCAGGCTTCAGATTAAGTTGGACCGAAGCCGCTGAGGCAAAATAATCGAGATTGACAAAATCACGTGGTATATCTTCTGTTTCACTGGCCTGTTGTTTTCTTGCACGGCTGGACTCCATCCCCTCTTCAGATGCACCAAACTCGTCACCGGCCATCACGGCTTGATTGTCCGTTTCCGAACTACCAAGAGGCCACGGGTTCAATATCAATCCAGGGCGGACAAGCATGTTACCCGGAAATTTTCGAACATATTTACGGTCAATGATATAACGGTATTCATCACCAATATTACGCCCCGTTTGAAACAAGGAGCGGACGGCTGAAAATCGCAAGTAATAGGGCTCGACATCCCGAATCTGACCTAGCTGTTCAAAAACAGAAAAACGCGGATAGTCCCTTGTTGCAATGACGTGCACACGAGCAAATTGGGTAGCATTCGTCAAACTGATCCGAATACGCTGATCATTGACATCGACTGACCTGATCTGAAGCATGTGAGAAGTACGATCTTCCAGTTGACGACCGTTCCCCAAAAAATATCCTTCCCGACGGTCCCCTCGGGTTATTCGAATACGGATCGTCACCAACGCCTCTTTCAGAAACAGATCATAGTCACCTGCCGACAGACCGACTAACTCAAGGAATCCGTCCTTAAGCACGGTCTGGTCAAATCGATCATAGACATATTGACCATTACGGAGTTCCAGTAGAGACCATCTTCGATCCACACCAGAGGATAACCCTCTCATCCAGGGTATCTGAATCGGTTCTCCTTCACGGCCATGGACCGATCTGGAATACTGAAAGCCATCTGTAACCAGATTCCACTGATACGATCTGTTATCTGCAGTTGATACCGTTACGGACTCGACATCGGGCAGTGCACCCAGTTCCACCCGTCCCTTATGATCTGCCTGTAATGGAACGCGTATGGGATCACGGAAATCACGATGTTTTAACTCCAGCATCAGTGGGCGCAGCGACTTGTATTCACCAGTTTTACCCCGAACTTCTATCGCATAACCCTGAACACGATTCAATAAATGAAGACTTTCCACGATCGGCATATCGTCAATCCTATTGATCATGTACGCCTGACTGGATTCCAGCTCAATAGCGTCTTCATATCCTTCCGGGTTGATCTGTGCATAAACGGTGAATTCGATTTTCGACAACCGAGGTGGCACCACAAACTCATGCACCATTTCCTGATCTTCCCGAAGAGGGCTGGTCACTATTTCACGGGTAGTGGCCATCCCATCCCGCGTGGTAGATCGTATTAACAAGCGTGTATTCTCCAGCACCGATAACGTGACCGGTGTGCCGTTTAAAGAAAGTGACGGCCGAATGATCACACTTGCTTTTTGCCCGGTTATCAGAGTCTCACGGTCAACATATATCCCCGCTTCCAAGCGATATTTTTTCACCTGGTGCTGAAAATATTCCAGCGACGCAAATCCGTTGTCTTGCAGCACAATTTCCTGTCGACGTGGGACACTGGTAAACGGAACTGTAATGTGACCGCTTTCGTCCGGCAGGTACTTCTGACCAGACATCCACAGTGTCGCTTCAGGCACTCGACGATTCTGTTCATCTAATATCTTGAACACATGCCCAGCCGTCCCTGTTCGTACAAGATGCCGTAACCGCCCCTTGCGTATTAAAGCCCTGCTGCTTTTCCCATTTCCAATAAAGTCTACAACATAGGTACCTCGCTCGTTCAATTCGGGAAAATCAAATTGTCTGCGCACCCGACGATGAGCGGGTTCGGAATATTGAAACGTCTGTTCCGAATTCGGCACCAGACCGTCCAGATCAATCTGGACATTGACCTCGCGCCGGTGCGTTCGATAGAAATTTCGTGCGTTGATTTGAAACACTTTCACAATCAACGTTCGAACGTTCTTTATATCCATCTCTAATGACACCTGATCATCAGGTTTAAAGTACACCTGGTTATGCGGAACAAATTCCAGTTCCACACGTTCCTGTAAAGCCCGATACTGTGACGGTGACAACGAATCCACCCAATCCTCAATGGCTCCTACCCCAGCAAGGATTTTCGATTCAGCAAAAATACGTTTCAAAAACTCATCCTCGAGATACGGTGCAAAATCGAGATCGTTTTTCTCTCCGGCAAAGAAATGTTGTAGATATTGCCGAACCAGAGGTTCATCGTTTCCAATCGACACAAGCCCCGTTATCGCGCTGAAATTGGCACTGAGGTTGACCACATGTTTTTGATTCCGAAAATCGCGTAAATATTGGGTACGGACATAACGAGTATTACGAGGGAGTGCCAGATATTGAAGGAAACGTGTCCTGTCAAAAATCTGCTGCTGTTGATCGAAAGCCAGACGATTGAACAACACGTGCGCTTTCAATGAATTGTGCACCGGCGCAAGGCGTTCAACAAAACCCCAAAGCCGTTCCAGGTACTGTTGTTTAACCAATGAATCCTGGGTCCAATCATCATCATCACCTGGGCGTAACTTACTTAGATAGGTCTCCACAAAGGTTGTCTGATTGAGTAAACGAGGCTGTCTCTCCAAACACTCCACGAGTTGAGAAATCAACAACTTCCTGTGTATGCCGTGCGAACCAAAACCTCGACTTCCCGGGGCGTCAAGGTCAGAGACCACTAAATCAATCAGACCCTCATGATCCGGTCTCTCCAATCGGGATAACAGTTCTCGTCGCTGATCCGATGAAAGGTCCATGGTCACAAGCCAATCGAGAGCCGTCGCTTCAAACCTTTCCAGCGACTGCGATGGACCCCACCGATTTTTCAAAAGGGATTCACGACTTATCATTTCTGGATTTAATCGGGACGGCAAACGCGCCTCCCGGGAACCCGTTCGTGCTTGATGATTGAATCTTACATTCAGGTGTTTTTGGAGGTATCGTAATGTCCGCTGTGAATTCGTTGTATAAACCAACAATGCTTGACGGTGCTTGATTTCCTGAAGTAACGGCGTATTCTTATAACGTTTTTCCCACGACTGAAGGACGTCATCCACCTGATCATACTGACCGTTGTTCTGCAGGTGCAGACAATGAAAATAAAAGTAGTCTTCTGTTCCTGGTATTAATTTTTTCAGAGGTACGCGTCGATCCTTTGCAAGAACAAAGTCTTCCATAAAGTCGATCTCCTGGGCAAATACCACCTGCCCACCAGAAAGCATCAGTACAGTTGACATCACAAGGGCGCGTATCATTTCCGAACTCCCGACCTCAGAATAGGCAATGAGCATAAAAATCGGACTTTTCTATCACAATCCTACCACGCTGAAAGCAGGTAGTCAGTGAGTGGAGAACCCATTTCTGCCATTATAAACCGCCCTGCTGATCGGCTGAGCATCCCTTTCAGTACACTCATGAAATTCCGTCTCAGAATGATTCCGGATACAGGAGAAACAATCGTGAAAGCCATCTTCACAGGATTCATCCTTACAATCCTCAGTACGAGTGATGTGCATGCCGATTCCAAGGCTTCTCCAGCACCGCTACCAGGTACTCTGAAATTCGACTTACAGCGACGAATGCCGGAAACCGATCATCTCCTTATCCAAAGCGAAACCATAAACAGTCGTCGCATCGGTATTGTGGTTATCGACATGTGGAACGGTTACATGTGCCCTACCGGATCTGAACTATTCGGCAACAGCCTCATAACCCATATGAATCACGCCCTGGAAGGTGCAAGACAGTTGGGAATGGTTGTCATTCATGCCCCTTCAGACGTTGCCGATTTATATGCCGGGTGGCCGCAGGCTGAAAAAGTCGCTGCACTGCCCCGCTACGAGCTACCGGAAGCGATCACAATACTGTCACCGCGTTTTCCCGACAGTCAGGATGCGTGTCTGTGCGGTCCGGGACTCCTGTGCCGCTACATGCACAGTTGGGACGCCATCCACCCACAGCTTCTTATCTCAGAAAGCGACTACATACTTGTCGGAGCCGCATACGGGGACAGCGGCACTCAACGATTGCATGCCATTTGTCGTGATCGCAACCTCACTCACCTTATCTATGCCGGTTGCGCTACCAACTGTTGTGTGGTCGCAAAAGCAGCCGGTGCCCTCTACATGGCCGAATCGGGAATTCAGGTCCTCCTCGCTCGTGACCTGACCGAGGCGGTCACTCGCTACGACCCCAGCACTGGCTACACACCTGATGATGGTACAAGCGAGTCTGTAAGGGCGATTGAACGAGCATCGTTTCCTACGATTGATCTCGCATCTGAACTTAAAAAAGTTGCTCTCTGGAAGGACCATTGGATCACGGACCCGGTACATATGTTTCCCCACTGGAGTAAGCCCAGAGAGCCTTACCTTTTCGAAGACTCCTTTATCATGACACTGTCAACACCACGGGTCGCTAATGACACGATTCATTATACGAAAGATGGTTCAGAACCTTCACCTGAAACACCGAGGTACACCTCTCCGTTAAAGATGTCCACCACGGGTGTCATCCGTGCACAATCCTTTCGAAATGGACTCCCGGTAAGCCTGGAAAGCAAATCCTATCATCATCGTCTGATACCCAATCCTCCCAAACCTGACCTCGCGCTATCTGACATCGTTCCGATACGTGCCACGGCCCCAGGATACCTTCATGGACACACCTCAGAAGGAATAGCGCCCAACATCCAGTTCAACCGTTCCTTCACAAAACAATCGCTCCGCCTCCAGGGTCGTATCTTTAATAAAGGCATTGGCGTACATGCCCCTTCTCAACTGCTCTATAAAATCAAACCGGAATATAAACGATTTGTAGCCCTGGCCGGTATTGACGATCAGATACTTGACCATGATTCCGGGATGCATGTCGCGCACCTGCCCTCAGTCGTGTTCCGAATTTTCATCGACGGAAAGCTGATCTCAGAAAGTCCCGTCATGCGCACCGGTCGCGTCTGGCGATTCAATATCCCGATTGCCATCCACAACTCGACGATCAGTCTTGCTACCATGGATGCTACCGATGGAAGATTCCAGGACATAGCCAGCTGGGTTGATGCCGGCTTCACACTCCGAAAACCATGATTGCAATTCCGCTTTGCATGACATCTTCAACGGATCGCTGTCTGCCTGTTTACAGCTGCGGATCAGGTGGTTTCACAGCACCTTTCCACGGAATCGCTCCTGGTGCTTTGAGTTTACGACTCAATACCGCTGTCCCGCTGGTTACAAATAGTCTATCCCCATTGGAAACACCAAAAACAACAGTAGACAAACTACCGTCTGATGGCTTCTTGAGAATTAAATGAACCCGTCACGTGATGAGAAGGCCGAAGAGTGCATGGCTTCAAACTACCTAGCGTTTAGATCTAGATCAGTTCCGCCATCGGTCGGATTCCCGGTTCAACCATGTACTGGGGCGTGCCGGTCTTATCGAAAAATCGAATATCCGTAGAATCGACACCTATATTCTTGTAGAGAGTCGCGAATACTTCCTGAAACTTAACCGGTCTATCAACAGCATATTCGGCGTACTTATTGGTTTTACCTATGACCTGTCCTGTCCTCATATCGCCTCCAGCGACCATCGCACAGGACACCTGAGGCCAGTGGTCACGGCTGTTATTCTTGTTGATCTTTGGCGTGCGACCAAATTCACCCCACAGGACCACGGATACGTCCTTATCAAGCCCCCGTTCATGCAGGTCCGTTACCAATGCAGACAGCCCCTGGTCCAGTAGTGGAAACTCCTGCCTACTTCGGGGAAAGTTCAGGCCATCCGGACCGTGCCAGTCCCATCGACTGTAATTCATAGACACCACACGTGCGCCTGCTTCCACCAGCCGCCGTGCAATGCAGAAATTGCGCACCATTTTCGGGGCTCCATCACGCTGATAGCGGACATCATTTTCACCATAGCGTTCCAGAATCTTTGGATCTTCCTGACTTAAATCAAGCGCATCTGAAAGTCGCGTTGTCGTAAGAATACCTAATGCCTGTTGCTGGTAAACATCGATACTCTCTGCTGTTCCCTTCCGATCAATTTCTCGACGGAACTGATCAAATGAGCGGCGCAGCCCATCCCGGTCCAGTAGTCTCTCCAACGTGATTCCCTGAAGTACCATATTACTTGACGATGCCGTAGGATCTTTCTCAACCATTCCAAAAGGCGCGTGTGATACACCCAGAAATCCACCTTTCTGAGTTTGTCCCCAGAAGCGGTGTCCGGTCGGGTACATCAACGAAACATTGGGGGGAACCGATTCATTGACTTTTCCCTGTTCGCGCGATATCCAGGAACCGAAATTAGGACGGCCTTCACGCGGCTCTCCCGCCTGACTTTTCCAGCCGGTCATACATTGATACGCATCGTGGCGACCATCTGCATCGGCAATGGAGCGGATCGGAACAAACTTATCCATCATCTGCGCTACGCGCGGAAACAACTCACAAATTTCAATTCCAGGAACATTAGTGGCAATGGGGCGAAACTCACCCCGTATTTCTTTTGGAGCCTGTGGTTTCAAGTCCCATAAATCAATGTGCGAAGGACCGCCGGGCATGTAAATATTGATGATGGCTCGATGATTGGAACCGCGGCCGTCGAGCGCTTCGGCTCGAAGCAATTGTGCTAATGAAAGTCCGCCGCAAGCCATCCCGCCTACTTTCAGAAAGCTGCGACGCGCCATACCATCACAAAAAGAATCTTTACGTCTGCTGGTTTTACCAAAAATATTCAGCATGAACGGTTCCCTTAAGTTTGCAGATGTACTTTCACTTAACGGTAATTATTGTGAGTTAACGGAAAAATCACAATTCCGCAGAACCTTCTTATATTCTCTTCAATTTTTTCACAATAGCAACCCAGACCAACGTGGTCATGCCAATAGTCCCTACCAACCAAAGGTAAAACTTAGTTGCCACTACCACTCTTCTTCATCCACCACTCGACGGTTACATGGTAGTGCCTAACAGGATCGACTACCATATCGATTCCGTTACGGACACCCGATACGCCCAGAACGCACACGCACAACCCATTTTCCTTATTTGCCCCAATCTGGCAAAGGGCGGCAAACGGTGTCCCTAGCTTTTACTTGTCTTCAGTAAGATTTTTTCACCTTGCGACCCTCTCATCACGGTTGGCTCGCCCCCAGGCCTCGAATATAGGCAATGAGATCGGCTGCCTCCTGAGCGGTTAAGTCACTGAGTAGATGCTCGGGCATCATGGATCTGGAGCTCTTTTGAACCTCTTCAACCTGTTCCTTTTTGATACGAATCAACTTTTTTTCTGCGGTCTTTATGATCAGTTCCATGTCGGTTCTCTTAACAATAAGACCGCTGAGAATCTGTCCCTCAACGGTCACAACCGTATAGCTGGCAAGTTTGTCGTCTATCTTGAGTGATGGCTGTATCACGTGCTGGATGAATTCAGACAGCCGAGGATACTTTTTGTTAATTTCAAGCAGATTCGGTCCCAGCGAATCCTTGTCCGGATCGACCTCATGGCACGCACGACATCGACCTGCATCACTGAAATAAATGAGTTGTCCACGCACCGGGTTACCCTCGAGAGCCAGGATGGAATCCGGACTGATTCTAGGTCCCAACGTCTTTCTACGATCCGTTTCCGGAACAAACGCGTCAATCAACCCCCGAATGTCACGACCGGAAGTCTTACTACGGGCTATCACAGAATCGAGATCCTGGTGCATAAGAGAGCCGGAATGGATCCTTGACGCCAATGCCAGAGTCCCTTCGGTGGACTGTAGCAGGTCCTCGATAGCCATGTTACGCTTGTCTCTCGCATCACTTGTCATAAGTGTCGCCAGACCTAACGCTTCTCTGGAACCCTCCGTCAAAGGATTGGAGTTTGACTCGCCGTTGTCAGCATCCAGGGATCGGATCCATTGATCCATTAAGGCCACGGCCTTGCTGTCAACCACCTGCGAGCCAATGTAAGGCATACGCGCATAACCCAACTTGGACATGCGGTACATCAAAACGGAACGGTACGGATCACCCGGAACGATAATCCGCGCATTGCGCATTCCAAAAGTTCCAATCCCGGTGCCTTTATTGGTATTCAAGTCATCGAAAGGCAGGTCACGTCGAAGATAAAAGGAAACGATTGCACTGCCTCTAGGGTGATGACACATACTGCAATTGACGTGAAGGTAGGACCGAGCACGATCATTGATACTCTGAGTGGAATCGTATGGATCAACCAGTGAAACGGTTTTATCTGTCCCAACGGATTCTGGTGTGGTGATGATGCGTTGATCAGCCAGGTAATCCATCTGTTTTTTTGTCATGCCCGCTATCTGAACATTGCGATCAAGTTGATCCGGCACAAACCCAAGAATAACATTTGAACCTGCATTGTGACACATCCGGCACTCGTTGCGCGCTCCAACATGCCAGGTCTTCTCAACGGATATTTCCTCATCGGATGACAGCAGGAGTGGCCGATTTGCTCCAACCGAATCGATTAATTGTGCATCCTTGCCCGACTCATCCCAAAGGTAACTATAGGGATTCCATTGTCCCTGATCGAGATGAAGAATCTGGGTTTCCAAGTTCAGGAACGACCCCGACTTCTGTGGTAAACGGAGATGCTTTACCAGTACGGTTCCATCAGGAAAGATCGAAAATCCCTGCTGAGATCTCTGGATGTCTGCGGTTTCACTGTCTGGAATAGCAATCCAGCGCTGAGCCTGGGCCCCATCCAGCCAGCGATCCACACGCAATTGGTAAGGGACAACTCCAGAAGCGGGAGTTACCGGCTCCATCGATCGAAACAGACCCGTCTGACTGAGCCGTCTTGGAAAATCTGCGGACATATCTTTCCGGCCAGAAGGGATCAGTTCATATATTTGACCCGTAAAATCATAATCTACGACATATATTTCTCCGTCATCACCTTCTCCAAAAGCAACGATCCTAAGGTCGGTATCTACCAACGTCTGATGACGGTAAGTACCATCGCTATCTGCATTCACCGACCATATCGTACCGGTGATGTAATCACCATACACAAAGGATCCCTTCAGATTCGGGACACGTTTACCTCGGTAAACCGGACCTCCAATTACAGAATTGGCTTCCGTATGCGGATGGTCCTTCACGGGAGGGATAATCGGAGTGGGGCCCGTTTTCACTTCACTGCGTAGCGACACACGTCCCTCCATGACCGGCCAGCCACAATTGCTCCCTGAGCGAACGTGATGCACCATCTCCCAGGATTCCCAGCCATTGTCGGCAACAAACACGTCATTGGTCAGCGGATCAATTCCAAACTTCCATGGATTACGTAAGCCATAGGCCCATATTTCCGGACGGGCACCAGGCATAGCTACAAACGGATTATCGACGGGCACCGTATACGGTTGATCTCCATCTATACGGTCAATGTCAATTCGTAAAACGGCGCCAAGCAGATCACTGACATCCTGGCCGGTCGTAAGGCCATCGGGTGGATACGGACCGGTTCCATCTCCCGTTGATATATACAGCAAGCCATCTTTGCCAAATCGCAAACAACCTCCGTTATGACCTCCCGCAGGCCATTGAATGATGATTTGCTCCGTGGCCGGCAACGCGTGTGGAGGATCGGTCTCTGTCAAAGTGAATCTCGAAACACGTGTGTGGAGGCCATCCGTCGGACACGTGTAACAGACATACATAAAATGATTCTTTCGAAAATTCGGATGCACAGCGGCACTGAAGAGTTTGAGCTCCTGGTCGCCAGGCTTCACAGGAAGAATCCCCTCGAGATCGAGCACCAGATCCCGTCGCTGCACCGTCGAATTTTTTTTAAAACTCCAGATTTTACCACCAATTTCTGTTACCAGCAGTCGCCCCGTCCCTTGGAGCATCTCGAGACTGGTTGGGAAATCAAATTTCACTCCCGGAAATACCGATCGGACCTGATATGCGTCTGGCGGCTCTGGTGTTCCTTTCAAACGGGAGGTTGTCCAGGGTTCTCTGGGTTCTATTGCATACGCCGCAGTCCCATCGATTCCTGTGACCAGCAACGCTGCAACAGCGATGACAACAGCTCGAGAAGCTGAGTACTTACGACTTGAGTCCGCCATTCCAACTCCTTAATCAAATCAACCGGGTGATTGCACGCTTGCAGTTACCCTGTGGTTAGCCATTGATCCAGTTAGCACCAACGAGGACTAGATTTTAGACCCTTTCTGCAACCAAACTCAAGTCAACCTCATCAAACACCATATCGTGCACGTGACCATCCCTTGCAGTACCGTGAAAACCGACACCTCTCCAGGGCACTTACTCAGAAAGACATGTCTTAGCTTATATAACATGATCGCCGCATGCATCCTGTCGAGGGTCTGGCCATGACCATACGTCTTACCAATGGAACGCGCTAACGCTTTTTCCGTTGCTCCGAGCGTATGAAGTCCGCGATGTGTTCGATCGCTTCTCGGGATTCCGGAAGCTCCCTTATCTGAAACACATGAACCATTCCCGGCCAGACTTCGAGCGTGACGGGGATACCGTCCGAACGAGCCTTTTTTGCTACCCGCACGCTGTCATCACGAAGCATCTCATGCTCACCAACCTGAATCAGCAACGGCGGGATACCACGGTAATCGCCAAAGACAGGTGAAGCCAACGGATTACGGGGATCTGCCTTATCCAGATATCGATTCCGAAACTCGGGCATGGTACGGGCGCTGATAATAGGATCATGGACGGTCTTTAGAGACGCGCTGGTCAGCGTGAAATCAGTAGCAGGAGAAAGTGCAATCCCTCCTTCCGGGAGCGGTCGCTTGCAATCTCGCAGCGCCAACAGCGTTGCCAGCGTCAAGTTACCGCCAGCCGAATCCCCGGCAATGAACGTAGAGCTGGCCGCACCGGGACCAGCAGGTCCATTTTTAATCAGCCAGTTATAAGCTTCGATACAGTCCTCAAGCCCGGCAGGAAAGCGATGTTCCGGTGCCAGTCGGTAATCGGGCAGGAGCACGGCGCAGTTGGCTGCCAACGAGATGTCAGCCGCCAATGGCAGATAGTTTCCTCCAGATCCTGAAACCCAACCACCACCGTGCAGATACAGAAGTCGCAGATCGGGATCCGCTCCGGGTGCCAGAACCCATTCACAGGGAATCTCCCCGATTTTAAAACGAATCAACCTGACCCCTTCTAGACGTGGTTCGTTACGTGCTCCCATACCTGCCCGCAACGCCTGCAGGTCAAAGTAAGTTGCACCGAACGGCGCGCTTTTCATCCGTTTTTTCAGGTATTCGGCACCTTCTCGCGAAACCGTTCTCGGCTTTTCTTCCGAAGCCACCGAGTCCGAATGAAGCGTATCGTGATTCCCTTTGGGAATCACTCGTGCGCGCTGTTGAAAAGTTTTCCCACCACAATCTGAAAAAGATTTGGCAGATTGAGTAATTACCCCCCACTCAACTCCCCCTACTATCAGAAGACAACTCAGAATACCTTTCATGTGTACCCCATAGAGAACCCGTGCCTGTCACGATCAATAATAGCTCGGCGCGCCCTATTGTAATATGTAAAATCACGAGAACTTAACACCAGACTGGACCCCGTTACGGGTCCGACGACCCTCCAGACAGGTCTTGGAACCGCTGGGGGATGGTCTATCACTGACATCCCCATGCTTTATTTGTTTTTCACACCTCCAGATCATTACCTGCGATTAGTAGAAACCACACACAAGGAGTGTCCTGTGCATACGAATGATTTCGTACTTGTCCATTTTGTTATTGAGTTGCGTGTCTGGGCGACAAATGTGATCCAAAAGAAAGGGCTGCTTGCACTATTTCTCATGAATGCTCTACCCACTCTTACGCTGTATGGTGGAGATCCCATACACCTTGGATCACAACGAGAACTCTTCTCTGACAGATTTCTTATTGATTCCCTGAGTGGTGATGTTGAGCAGAAGGTCAAACGTCCGCACCCTGAAGAAGTGATCTTTCATACCGACAGACCCTGGGAAGGAAATACCAGTGCCTATTACACACTGTTTCAGGATGGATCCGTGTTCCGCATGTACTATCGAGGATCCCATTTTGACACAAACAAGCAAAAACCCGCACATCGGGAAGTGACCTGTTATGCGGAAAGTAAAGACGGGATTCACTGGGTCAGACCGAATCTGGGAATGTATTCCTTCGAAGGCTCCAGAAACAACAACATCGTGTGGGACGGGACAGGAACTCACTGTTTCGCACCCTTCCTCGACACCAATCCGCGGTGTCCGAAAAATGCCCGTTATAAAGCTATTTCGCGAGGCCGCCCACAAGCTCCCCGTGGACTTTATCAATACCAGTCACCGGACGGGATTCGATGGACTCAGATTTCTGATAAACCGATTATTACTCAAGGAGCGTTCGATTCTCAGAATATTGCCTTCTGGGACAGCCAACAGGAAGAATACGTCTGCTATTCCCGGTCTTTTAAAGATGGTTTCCGAACCATTCAGAGAGCCACTTCCAAAGACTTCATCCAGTGGACAGCACCCGTTGCTCTTAAATATGGATCCGCGCCCAGACAGCATCTGTACACCAATGCCATTCGACAGTATGACCGAGCCCCGCATCTTTACATCGGGTTTCCGACTCGATATCTTCCTGAGGAAGAAGACCGAGTCGAGCCTCTTTTCATGATCAGTCGTGATGGACTGAATTTCCTGCGATTTAACACACCGGTCATTCCCGAGGATGCCCCGGCGGATCGAGGAGGCAATCGCAGCAACTATATGACCCGTGGACTTCTTTCCTTACCAGACAAACCGGATGAATATTCCGTGTACGCGACGGAAGCCTATTACACCGGAGCTGACAGTCGCGTACGACGCTTCAGTTACCGTGTCGACGGATTCGTGTCACTAACATCAGGCAGTCAGGGTGGAGAATTTGTTACCCCAACCCTCACTTTTAACGGCGGGCAACTGCTCCTCAACCATATCACTTCCCAAAATGGAGATCTCCGAGTTGAAATTCAAGATCCGAAGGGTAATGCCATCCAGGGATGGACGCTGATGGATTGTGACAATACGCAAGGAAATCACATTGAACAACCCGTAACGTGGCGCAATGGTAAGACTTTACGCAGCCTGAACACCCAAAACATCCGACTGCGTTTTGTCATGCAAAATGCAGAACTTTTTGCCATGCGATTTCAGTAAAAAACCAAGGGGCTAAAGCAGCACAGCCCTGTATCCTTGCTGTCTCATCACAACCATACCGTTTTGTCCATCCGGCTGAGGTGCGCATGGCAAAACCGTATTTTCAACTGGTTCTTTGAAGGAGTATTCAACCATTTCTGATTCCTCGCAATTGACACCTGAAAAGGTACTGGCTTTCCAGCAGGTAAATGACGCCCAGATATCTCCAGATGGCAACCATACGGCCTATGTGATAAGCGATTCCTTCAAGCAGAAACGTCCCTGGGCACGCTCCGCCATATGGATGATAGACAACACCCATCGCACCCCTCGGCAGATCACGACTGGAACGGCTACCGACTCCCTGCCCAGGTGGTCTCCAGACGGTACACAACTGGCATTTCTATCAGATCGCATTCAACAAGGCCAAAGACAACTCTTTCGACTTTCGATAACCGGCGGAGAGGCCTTCCCTCTGACCAACGTCAACGGATCCATTCCCTGTCCACGTGGTCTCAATGCCATACAATGGTCACCAGATGGAATGAAACTGGCGTTTCTCATG
>CAXEIY010000074.1:0-11746 GCA_963996245.1 uncultured Planctomycetia bacterium
CTCTACGATACCAAGAATCGGGACCTTGAGCTGGCGGTACATATTAAGCGCACGTTCAGCGTCGATGAGTGCAACATCCTGGGGAGTACAGACAATAACCCCTCCGGTCAAGGGTAACAACTGGGACAGTGAAAGAGGAACATCACCGGTAGTAGGCGGCAAATCGATAATCAGATGATCCAGTTCTCCCCATTCAACCTGTTGAAGAAATTGCTGAATCAGGCGATGCAAAATAGGACCACGAATGATCATCGGCTTTCCTCTTTCTGCACCTGGGATAAATCCCACCGACATCACACGCACACCCTCTGCAATGATCGGTTTCAGCGTCGTACCTTCCGTTGCTGGTGGCAATGCGTCGCCCAAGCCAAGAAGCTGTGGAACACTCGGACCGTATATGTCCGCGTCCAGTAATCCAACTTTGGCTCCCGTTGACTTCAATCCAAAAGCAATCGCAGCAGCAACGGTTGACTTCCCAACTCCACCCTTTCCACTTCCCACGGAAAAGACATTTTTTACTCCAGGAATTCCCGCTGGAGCCACCCCTGCACCCTGACCTTGAGACATTGTTGTTCCCTTACTTTGTATCGATTCATCCAGAAATATAGCTATTGGTTAACACCTTAACAGGATTGCTGTTGTGAACGGGATAACAATAGTAAACTCAGCTCTCTGAAAGAATCTTTTCGATTTCAGATCCATCACAGAGTCACGATTATTGCAGCCCATTTAAACTTTCGGCGATCTCCACCTTAACCGCTTCCCGCGCCGTCACCGAATGCCTCCACCAGAAACTGTTTCTGGTTTGTAATTCAGAAGACAAGTTCTCAAACCTAACCCTTATCACACATCCGTTCCCATTGTTCGGTCATATCCTCCACGTGCTGGTAATAATCACGACGATCCAGGAGGAATGCAGCATCCTCATCAATTACCGCTATGACATCTTTGTGCATTTGTAGTGCTGATGCGGTTACCTGCATGGTTACAGAGCCTTCAATCGCCTCCGCAATCACTTTTGCCTTTTTAATCCCGTTGGCTAATAACAAGCAGCGTCTGCTTTCGAGAATTGTGCCCACTCCCATCGTAATCGCAAATCTCGGAACTTCCTCCTGTGATTCAAAAAAGCGAGCATTATCTTGAATCGTTTCCTCCGTCAGAGTTTTAGCACGTGTCCGACTTCCGAGTGAAGAACCTGGTTCATTAAACGCAATATGCCCATCACTTCCAATGCCTAATACCTGCAAGTCAATTCCACCTGCGTCCTCTATCATTCGCTCATAATTTTCACAATGAGCATCGACATCATCGGCCAACCCATCCGGCACATGCGTCTTCTCGGGTTTCACATTGATGTGATCGAACAAATTTTGCTGCATAAAGTACCGATAGCTCTCTTTATGATCCGGAGCTAACCCATAATATTCATCAAGATTAAACGTCGTGACTTCAGAAAAGCACAAATCTTCCTCCTTATGCATTCGCACCAGTTCCTGGTACATTCCTACAGGAGTTCCGCCAGTCGCAAGCCCCAATACGCAGTCCGGTTTCCGGCGAACAAGATTAGCTACAAAAACTGCAGCTCGCTTACTCATAGCATCATTGCCACGTTCAACTATTACTCTCACGGAAATTGGCTCCGAGAAGATACGACGATTAAAGATCGTCTGAAAACAGGTGGGCAGGCGAGACTTATTTTTAACAGACTCGTTAATAGTTGCATATATAAAAGCGTTGATTGAATCGGAATCACATCACGCAACCCGTATTTCTTCTGCAGGTAACACCAACACGCTGACAGAATATTACTAACTCAACAATCGAGGCATGGCAGATGTAATAAGGACTTCTGAAATCACATGACTAAAAGTGTCGCAACTAACTACCCTCCGTCGCAAACCCGATTGCAACCGGATCGATAATATTTGACTCGAACAGGCAGATCCTCCTCTTCTCTGATTGCTTAACCTCCTGTTGGAATAATTGCGAAGTAAAATTCACAGCGTCCAGCATCCGTTTGATTTACAAACCCGGATAATCCTAAAGACATCCACTGGTGTTGCTCGTTCAGAAAGTCATGCTCTTCGGTTGGTGAACATCCGTGACTGACAGTAACCGTTGCAGATTTCACCCATCCGGTCATCAAGATGACCCGACTATCTCTCACGATTCGTGATGTTCGGTAGTACTTATTCAACAATCCAACCCTGTGATTCATTAATTAGGTCACTCAAATAAACACATAATCCACTTCTGTTCTTGCTTCCCTTGATAATAGAACAATAATGAAATAAACAAACGCCTCTCAACATCCAGCTTTTTCCACAAACTCGGGTGCCCCTTGAGACACATACTTCATTTGCCTTCTCGGAACCTACACCTGACGCTCGCTCTTCCTGCTATATCCGTATTAGCAGCACTCCTGATGTTCCACTCCTGTCCGATAGCTCTAGCTGAAACCCAGGAATCGGACAAACCTCATTTTGAAGAAAATATTCTTCCTATTCTTAAAACGCATTGCCATCGCTGTCATTCAGGAAATCGTCCGAAGGGAAGACTCTTACTCACTTCCCGTGCTCAGTTAATCAAGGGAGGTCGTTCGGGCCCCTCCATCCGGTTAGGTGCTGCCGAGTCGAGCCTTTTATGGGAAAAAATTGCAGCTGATCGCATGCCTCCTGATGGGCCACGACTCAACCCAGATCAGAAAGGGATGATCCGAAGCTGGATTAATGAAGGTGGCCTGGGAGCGGACCCCTCACTACCTGATAATTCATCGTACCGGGACCCCGAAACAACAAGAGAGCAACAGCAGTTCTGGGCGTTCAACCCACCCATAAGACCAGCTCCTCCCGAAGTCAAAAAAACACAGTTGGTTCAAAACAGTATAGACCATTTTATTTTGTCTAAACTGGAGCAGCAGAAACTTACTTTTTCCCCCGAAGCCGATCCTCTCACGCTCTTAAGACGAGCACATTTTGATTTGACCGGTCTGCCGCCTTCCCCCGAAGTGATCGCTGCGTTTCTTTCTCAACCATTCGAACAGTCCTATCCGAGATTGATTGACAGATTGCTCGCTAGTCCACATTACGGAGAACGCTGGGGAAGACACTGGCTGGATGTTGCTGGATATGCGGATTCTGCCGGTGTTCTTTCTGAAGATCGGCCTCTTCCGCTGGCGTGGAAATATCGCGATTATGTCATTCGCTCTTTCAATGAAGACAAACCCTACGATCAATTTTTACAGGAGCAGATAGCCGGCGATGAATTGACTGATTACTGGGATGCCTTTGAAAACAAGAAACAACTTCCCACAACGGTTGTCGACGGAGTCATTGCTACCGGATTTCTTCGCTGTGCGGCTGATTCCAGTCGACCCGATTTTTCAACCATCAAAAACGCCTCGTCTTTGTATTTCTACCCAACATTAAATGACACCATTCACATTGTCTCCTCGTCAGTCATGGGACTCACTCTCCAGTGTGCACGATGTCATGATCACAAATTTGACCCAATTTCTCAAAAGGACTATTACCGAATTCAAGCCGTATTTATGGGAGCATACCGGCCAACAGACTGGATCCCACAAATGGAACGGCGGATCGTTACCGCTACACAGTTTCAACAAAAACAGGCAGAACAGCACAATAAGCCTCTCCAAGAGCAACTCAAAATTCTTCAAAAGGAAAGCGAAGAACTGACCGAAAAGTTTCAGACCACGTTCTTTGATGATGAGATTGGCAAGCTTCCCTCGCCAATTCGAAAAGATGTGCGAGATGCACTCCTTAAGAACAAAGAGAAACGAAGTGCCATAGACGCCTATCTCGTCTTGAAATTTCAATCTCGGATCCAACCTGAAAAGGCCCAGCTACACAAGTTGTTGATCGAACGCTATCCAGATTATCGTGATGTATATCAGGACAATGAAAAACAGTTGCAAAACTTACGTACAAGACTTATTCACTTCGAAGAAATCCGAGCGTTATATGATCTTCCCGGTTCCGTTCCAACTCCTTTTCTCATGCGTGGCGATCCACTAACTCCTGCAGAGCCGGTATCTCCTGGGGTAGTTAGCATTCTCGAACGGGTCGTACCTTTTTACTGGAACCCTCCGGCTAATAATTCCAAAACCAGCGGAAGACGACTCGCATTTGCCCAATGGCTGACCCACCCCAAGCATCCACTCACCGCCAGGGTTCTTGTCAACCGTGTCTGGATGCACCATTTCGGCGTAGGCCTCGTTGCTACCACGGAAAACTTCGGGCAAATGGGAAGTCGTCCCAGTCACGAAAAACTACTTGACTGGCTTGCCTGTGAATTTGTTTCTAATGGCTGGAGCATCAAACACTTACACAAATTGATCATGATGTCGCACAGTTACAGACAGCAATCAGACATTTCGGCCACATTACTAAAGACGGCACAACCCATTGATCCCGATAACCGACTTCTTTGGCGTCAACGCATGCGTCGACTGGAAGCTGAACCGTTTCGTGATAGCCTGCTTCACGTAACAGGACAACTTGATTCTCATCTTTTCGGCCCTCCCATTCGGGTCCAGCGACTCCGTGACGGAGAAGTTACCCTTCTAGACGGTAAAAGCCATCGCCGATCCATATACCTACAGGTACTAAGGTCCAACCCACATACATTGCTACAAGTCTTCGATCAACCTGTCATGGAAGTTAATTGTCTACAACGGAGAACCTCGACCGTGGCAACACAGGCCTTGACCCTGCTAAACAGCCCGTCCTTGATACATCTTTCGAACCAATTTGCTGATCGTCTTTTACTGAACGATTCGACCAATCTGGTACGTCGTGCAATATTGATCGCATTTTCTCGAGAACCTACAAAAGAGGAAGAGCGGTACATGTCGGATTTTCTGAATTCACAGACTCGGCAATACCAACAAGAAAATGATTCTGACTCGACTGCCTCTGACAATTCTGAAAAAGCAGAACATCGTGCGGTCTCCGATCTTTGCCAGATGCTCTTGTGCTCCAATGAATTCATATTTATCGACTAATCTATTCTGTCCGGCTTAACACAAGTAATGTGAAATAGAGGAAACATGAACAAGTCCGTTAATCGACGAACCTTATTTGCCAATTTCGGAACTGGCATCGGTGGCCTTGCGCTGGCATCCATATTGGCAGATTCGATCCAGGGTAGTAAGCCTGTTAGCAGGTCATCCATCGATTCCTCCAGCCTCGCTCCCCACTCTACCCATCGCTCTGCCCGTGCAACATCAGTTATTCAACTCTTCATGCATGGAGGCCCTAGTCATGTCGATCTACTTGATCCCAAACCAGCGCTAGACAGGTTTGATGGAACCAACCCTCCCGCTGAAATACTAGATGATGAACAGCGTACTCAATATCTGCTTAAGAGCCCTTTTCGTTTCAAACCTCACGGAGAAAGTGGTGTCGCATTCTCGGAAGTCATGCCGAATGTTGCCAAGCACGCCGATGATATTGCCGTGATTCGCTCCATGTTTACGGAACATCGCAACCACGAACAGGCAATATGGATGGCACAAACTGGGTTGATCACTTCAGGGCGTCCTAACATCGCTTCATGGATAACCTATGCCCTCGGCTCAGAAAACCAGAATTTGCCTGCCTATGTTGTATTACCTGATCCCTCAGGATTACCTGTTGACGGAATCCGCAACTGGTCAAGTGGATGGCTTCCTCCTGTATTTCAAGGCACCCCTTTCCGCTCAGACGGAGTACCTGTACTTCACTTAACCCCCAAGGCATCCCGGTCACAGACAATACGCGAATCCCGTCTTAAACTTCTGCGAAAGTTGAACCTCAATCATCAGAAACAACGTCCTTCGGAACAGGATCTCGAAGCCCGAATCGCAAGCTTTGAACTCGCGGCTCGGATGCAATTGCGTGCCAGTGATGCACTGGATGTCCGCCAGGAAACTGCAAAAACTCAAAGTCTCTACGGACTGGATAATCCGACTACCGCTTCGTATGGACTACGATGTCTGATGGCCCGCAGGCTGGTTGAACGAGGAGTACGGTTCGTACAACTTTTCATGAAAGGTCAACCTTGGGACACACATACACAGAACACAAAAGGTCTGCGCAGCTGTTGTGCTCAAACCGACCCCCCTATTGGTGCACTGTTGTCCGATTTGAAGCGTCGTGGATTGCTGGATACGACCCTGGTACTGTGGGGTGGTGAATTCGGTCGCACTCCAGGTGCTGAATTACGAGGCAACAATGTCACCAAAGGAAATGAAGGAAGAGATCATCATCCCTACGGGTTCAGTGTCTGGGCAGCAGGCGGCGGGATACAAGGTGGGCAGGTAAGGGGCGCCACCGATGATTTCGGCTACCGTTCGATCGTTGATCGAACACAAACAGCCGATTTACACGCCACTATTTTACATCTGATGGGCCTGGATCACGATCTGTTAACCTATCAGCACAATGGACGATCAGAACGTCTTACCGATGTTTACAAAGCACACGTCCTGCACTCGTTGCTTGCATAAATGGTTTTATGCAATTGGAAAAAGGAAGAAGCGAATTATCTCGAAGGCCTGCCCAAGGGCCATTGCTTGGCCATAGACTGACGTTCACCCGAACCACCGGGAACCACGCTTCCACCACGAACCGTCAATGCCGAAGAAAGACGTTGACTGCCATCCCTTCTGGAACCGTAGGAATCACAGTAGGAAAAAGTTCCCTGTTCCAATGTCAGAACCGCAACATCGGCTGTGCTACCCACCTTTAGCGTACCAATATCGAGGGCGCGACCTACAGCTCTAGCAGGATTAGCCGTCGACATCTCCACCACTTCCTCCAAACTCAGACCTAAGGCCAGGAACTTGGACATGGTCGTAGGCATGTCGAATACTGGCCCACAAACAGACAGGGTATGCAAATCCGTACTGATACTTGTCGGACGGAAGCCATGGTTAATAGCCGATTCAGCAATTTCCCACTGGAAACTTCCAGAGCCGTGGCCAACATCGAACAGGATGCCCTTTTCCAAAGATGTCATCACCTCTTTGAAAGGTCGGCTTTGATCATCCAGAATCGTTGTCTGCCCACCTCTGAAGCAATGTGTAATGCAATCTCCCGGTTCCATTTCCTGTAGCATCTCAGGAACACTCATGGGCGAATTACCAATATGAACCATTAGCCATGTTCCGCTTTCACGCGCTGCCTTGATCGCAGACCGGAAATTTTTCCATCCTGTCTCTCCACTGCCAATGATATGCTCGCTCGCACGAATCTTGACACCAACTGCAACGCCTTCGTTACGTTGAATGGTTGCAACCGTTCCTTTTACATCGGCATGCCGGGGATCAACCAGCTCGCCAAGGTCAGCACAAACTAAGCCAGACCGACAAACATGGATCAGAGCCAGTATTTCGGGAACACTTTGGTCAATGATAAAACGCCGAAAGGCGGGAAAATTACCACAACCGGCGCTGCCTGCATCCAGGATGGTAGTAACACCACCTGCTGCACAAAGCAAGTTAGGATCCAAACCAATTGGTACCCCGCCCCAATACACATGCGCATGCAGATCAATCAAGCCAGGAACAACCAACTGATTCCGGCAATCGAAAACCTGGTCAGACTCATATACTCCCAAGTCCGCTGACAAGGCCGCAATTTGTCCGTCCAGGATCGCTACATCACGAACCCCGCGCAGAGACTGGGACGGGTCCACCACTTCACCACCAAGTAAAACAATATCGTACTTCATTCGGTCAGGTGCCTATCTCAACGCAAGGCTAACGGTCGCATCGTAAATCCAGCAACCGTTCCTGCGATCTTGTTGGTACTTGCTACATAACAGAATTCGTAAACCTGATCTGCTGCCAGATCCTCGAGATAATGAAATTCCGCAATGTGAACCCCTTGTTCAATCAAAAGATATTTATGAACCGGAATAAACACATCACTACCTTCCGGAGCCGGACTCACTTCAACCCCGCTTGTATCTGATCCAATCATGACCGTACCATGTTTCTCAATAAGATACTTGGCCGTATCAAGATTAATACCCGCTGAATCATGCTCCCCGATTTTGTCATGGTCGGAACCGTCCACTGACCAGTAACGAAGGGTGCCCGTTCGAAACAAAACGACATCACCGGGTTGTAACTTGACCTTTTGTTTTTGGAGTGCCGCGTCGACATCTTCTGGAGTAATTGCGTAATGAGCAGGAAGCGCATCTACTCCTTTCAGGGAAGCGATGTCAATCATAATCCCCCGTGCCACCACAGGGGGAATAGTTGTCGCATCACATTTTCGAATTCCAAAATCGCCCCCCCACTGTTCCTCTGTAAACCCATTGTACCAATGATTGTCCTGTCCCACGACAACATGACCCAGCCCGTCAATTTGAGTTGCCACATTGTCATTGATAAACAACGCACAACTATGCCAAGCCATTCCTAAAGGGTTCACTTTCGGTCCAATAAAGTCATTGTCCAACTGCCTCTTTACGCCTTCCGGACTTCGAAACATCATAATCTCACCCGGACTGTGCCCAGGCCATTTGTAAGAATTACGGCTGTATGTAATCCCCAGATCATAGACTTTCCCCTGACCGGCCAACTGCAATGCCGCGGCACGGGTTTGATTGGTGAGACCATTCAGGGCCCCCACTTCATCCTGTTTTCCCCAAATCCATCCCCATCCCTTACCCGGTTGCCACCCCCGAACAGAAGGTTTTGCCGTGCCTCCGGAAACCCAGCTTAGCCATCCCGCCAGTACCACAAAAGAGATCGCCGTCAAAATCCTTCGCCTCCACCTTGGCACAATGCGCAACGGCTCTTGGCTGTAATTTTCCATCATCTCCTATCCTTTCTGAAAACAGTCTCACTCATGAAGATAAACCCGAATCATTCAAGTCCGCACAGCGGACCACTAATGTAGGTGAGCCAGAAACCTCAATCAACGAGGAAACCATTTCTGACTCAGCAAGAGCTCGGAAAGTCCTTCACCGATCCTCCGATGACCATCGACCGTTGGATGTGCTTCGTCGACAAACCAGTCTGGAATCACATATCCAGCACGATGTGGAAATAAGTCAAACGACTCCAAAAACGGAATGTTATGTGTCCGCACAAATTGTGTCAGAATACACCGATGCCTCCGAGTCGCGCGATAGGTAGGATGGATAATGACGAGTTGGCAATCCAGTGAATCACACAGTGACCTAAAGTCTTCCAGCACTTCCCACTGCTGTTTCTCACTCAGACGGGTTTTAATTCCGGGTGCCCGATTTCCAAATCTTGACCAGGCAAAACTGAAAACCTGTTCATCGAGACCACCACTAGACCACCTCGAGACCCAGTATGCCGGAACGCGCACCACTCGAAGATATCCCAGGGACCACGACCAGCTCCATCGCTGACGTCGTGCATAACATTCTGGATCCGTTTCATTTTTTCCGGAAACATCGCCCCAACCACAGGGAAGATAGTCGTTCCCTTCATGATAAAGAACAACCACATCCGGTTTGAGTCTGTTGCCTTCCTTAGCCAAATAAATTTTACTCTGGAAAGAGGTATATGCAGGAACACCCGCATTGATAACACGGAATCTTCTGGTTCCCTGGTATTTGTCTGTCAGTTGGCGTTGTGTAACCTGACAATAGGTTTCGTCAAACTCAACAAACACTCCGTAGGTTGTTGATTCCCCGAGACACAAAATACGAAATTCCTTGTTCGATTTCGGTCCAATCTCTTTGTCACGTAAACCAAGACGATTGGTTGTCAATTTCTGACCGGAGTGAAATTCCGTACTCAGATTTTTCTTCAGCTTCCAGAACAGGTCCCTGTCTTCTTCAACCTCTGCCACACCCGCCACAACCACGTCCCAAGACGGGTAATAAAACAAAACCACTCGCAAACTACCTTCTGCAAACAATAAGAGAATAAATGCAGGCAACAGGGAAAAAACAAGACTTTTTACGCGTGCAAAAATCATAACAAAATCCTGATTCACCCCTTTAAAACGGTTTACCTATTCCTAACATACTTTTCACAACTTGTTTTTTAATCAGTACTTATAAACTATCACAATGGATTCAGTACCCATATCTTGATATTGTTTACGTTGTTGATTATGATAGTCATGTTTATGATTTTGACCTTTATCCACGGGATTCCATTATTCATGAGTGCGTCCACAACTAAATCAAGTTCGTTGGGAACCGTTTCTCCACATGACTTGGACAACATGTCGGCCTACGCCATTTTACAGTGGTCCGTCGAGACCTATTTTCCCAGACTGACTGTTGCCACTGCGTTCGGACCTGAAAGCTGCTGCATTATCCATATGTTAGCGGAGATTGAACCGCAAGTACGCATCTTTAATTTAGACACGGGATATCAGTTTCCGGAAACACTCGATATGTATCGTCGTATGCAAGAGCGTTATGGAATTGAAATAGAACGCGTCCAACCTCAACAATCCGTTCAGGAATTCGAGTCAGAGCACGAAGGCCCATTGTATAAAAGCAGTCCAGACAAATGTTGCCACCAACGGAAAGTGATTCCACTGCAGGATGCGCTCCAAGGGTATGATGCGTGGATAAGTGGGATACGACGAGATCAAAGTCCTTTTCGAAAAGATACTCCCGCGCTTACTCGTGACAAAAAGTTCAATTTGGATAAAATCAGTCCGCTGATTCACTGGACAAAAAAAGACGTATGGGACTTTGTAAGTAAACACGACATTCCATACAACCCACTACATGACCAAGGTTACCCCAGTATTGGCTGTTGGCCGTGTACCCGGTCGGTTGAAGAAGGCACGGATGAACGTGCTGGTCGATGGGTAGGTTTTAATAAAACTGAATGCGGGCTCCATAGTTAATTACAGACACAGACATGTCTCCCGCCCACGATCAGAAGGTCGTGTATGAAGATCTCCGCAAAGACCGAATACGCCTGTTTAGCCTTACTGCAATTAGCTGTGGAATACGAAAGTGATCTTCCTGTTCCCATTCGAACAATTGCAGAATCTAATACCATACCTACACAATTCCTCGTTCAAATTCTCTTACAACTAAAAGGGGCGGGATACGTTACCAGCACCCGAGGACCTTCTGGCGGCTACCGCCTGGCAAAACCACCGAACAAGATTTCTGTTTCAGAAATATTGACGCTTACTGAGGGACCAAACGAATCTCAAAGAACAACGGTGCCTGGCGCACGGGAAATACTACAGAAACTGTGGATGGAAATAGATGCAGTAGAAAATCAGCTTCTCAGTGAGCAAACTTTTGCGGATTTAGCGGCAAGAAGTACACAGATCTCCCCTGAAATGTACTACATTTAATTTTTTCCAGCTTCAGAACAGAACGATTCACGAAAGATCCACCCTAAGGGCAGAACTTTTTTCAAACGTGAGAAAGTATATCTTCCCGGAAAACAAACCGTTAACCAATTGCCTTTTCATCCCGTTTTCCTTCCGACAAGAACCTCCCATCATGATCGATTTTCTACCTTGGGAAGGCTGGGCAACACTGGGCGTAACCGTTCTTATCGTATGTGCATTAATTAATAACTGGGCCCCCGCTGATGCGGTCTTTCTCGGGGCCACTGTTTTGCTTGCAGCGCTAAAGATTATTACTCCAGAACAGGCATTCTCTGGATTTTCAAATCCTGGTGTTCTTACTATAGCAGCACTCTTTGTTGTGGCCGCTGCATTACGTGAAACAGGTGTCCTGAACTACATTGGCGACCATCTTCTAGGTC
>CAXEIY010000075.1:0-2273 GCA_963996245.1 uncultured Planctomycetia bacterium
AGGAACTCGACACCCTGAGATGGCTCAATCGAAAGCACCGAAATCAAAGACAGGAAAACCTTGAACTGGAAGCACGTATTCAGGCTTATGAACTTGCTTTTCGCATGCAGATTGCAGCTCCGGAGCTGATGAACCTTTCCGGAGAATCGGACCATACACGCAGGCTTTACGGACTGGAAGATCCGGAAACGGCTAATTTTGGCCACCAGTGCCTACTGGCTCGCCGACTGGTAGAAAGTGGTGTTCGCTATACATTGCTTGTTCATGGCGTTCAGATCAATCAGCACAGCTGGGACGATCATGGCAACGTCAAGGACGGAATGATCAAACATTCACGAGAAGTCGACGCCCCCATTGCAGGACTTCTGACCGATCTTAAGCAGCGTGGCATGTTAGATGAAACCCTGGTCGTATGGGCATCTGAAATGGGCCGCACACCGTTTAAGAACGGCACACTGGGTGACAAACCAGGACGAGAACACAATTCTTACGGGCTGGTCATGTGGATGGCAGGTGGCGATGTCAGAGCGGGTGCCACGATTGGTCAGACGGATCCTTTTGGACTTCGCTCCACCGGTGAGCCCATTCCGATTCGTAATGTTCATGCAACCATTCTTCATCTACTCGGCCTCGATGACCAACGGCTGCGTTACCTTCATGCGGGTCGTTTGCGCCAACTCACAGACATCGGTGGCAGCGTGATCGAGAATCTGGTCAGCTGATGAACCCGAAGACCCTGTAATGATTCTACGATCGTCGTTCTGACATATTGGGTCACGGTACAACGTGATCTTGGAATTTTCAGTAACCGATACAATCACACTACCCGCTGGAGAACCACTTCGGTAAACTCCCCTGTAGATTCCCCCGGACTGCCTGTTATTTCCTGAAATCAGGAGATGGATAATGAAGGCTACGGTGACACATGATCCATTTGGAGATGTGCATGATGGCTCTGATCATCTGAATGATTCATCTGATCGAAACAATGGATGGGCCATAGCAAGTATCGGACTGGCCTTATTGTCCTGGACTGCGGGATGGCTGATTTGCTGCGTCCCTGCCTTCTTTTCTCTGCCTGCAGTTATCACGGGACATATTGCACAGCGCCCTTCTTTTCCGACAAGCAGACTCACTCTATGGGGATTAATCCTCGGGTACCTGAATATAGTCGCAATGATATGTCTGTGGATCGTATGGCTAAATCCTCTATTGCAAGTACTCCCTGAGGCAATGGAACAACTTGCTGAAATGGCGGCTGAGTCGAGCAATGAATTAGCCGATGACTGGGTTGGAAAACCTGCACCTGATTTCACGGTGACGACACTCTCCGGAGAATCGATTACCTTGAGTGATTTAAAGGGACGTCGCGTGATCCTGGATTTCTGGGCAACCTGGTGCCCTCCCTGTGTACAGGAAATTCCACACTTTGTGCAACTTTCCAACGAATTCAATCCTCAGGAACTGTTCCTGATAGGAATCAGCGATGAAGATGTCACAACACTGCAATCCTTTCGAAACGAATACAACATGAATTACCCGGTTGCCTCTGCAGTACTTGAACAGTCACCCTACCAGGATATTCAATACATCCCTACTACCTTCTTTCTTGACGAAAAGGGAATTATCCAACAGATCTTCACCGGATATCACGATTATGAAGGGTTAAAGAAGGCTGCCTTCCAGCCATCACCAAGCACACCCTGATCCGGATCTTACTTTAAGTAAATCCCACCTGATTTTGTCATCTACAGCGAGAGTTGCTTTCAGGATGCTCCGCATTTGCTCCAATTCTTTTTCGGCTTCCTGAGTTCGGATCGCTGCGTGGTCCTTTTTTGATTGTTTTTGAGCGAGTTGCTCCATGCGATCTTTCTGCTTGAGCCACATTTTGTTCCATTGCGCTATTTGTGATTCCGCTTTGCTTTTAACCACATAAGGGTCCCGCCCAGTGATTTGTCGATATTTATGCAGTTCTGGATGTCGGAGCTCAATTTGGTAACGGTCAGTTTCCGGGTTGTATGTTGCTTTCATGGCAATATATCGACAGTTGGCACATGCGATTATAAATGATGCAAAATGTATGATAGATGTCCCGTGGAACTCTCAGCAAGCGTTTTACTTTTTCAAACTGTCCCATCTTGGCACGACGAACATCACTGACTCAGGAATCGCCGAATTACAGAAGGCGTTACCTAACTGCTTGATCGAGCACTGGGCAACTCACGTCTAGCAACCCCCCTGCCTCCTTCCAAAATCCGCGTGATTTTGTAACA
>CAXEIY010000076.1:0-28293 GCA_963996245.1 uncultured Planctomycetia bacterium
AACAAAGAGAACATAGTGATCAACCAGAGTGGTGGCCTTAAAGACGATATTGTCTCATTTCCTATTTTGTTCAAAGACTCAAGTGCCGATTGTGCCTCTGCGGTTGTAATCTGTTTTTCATCTGTCATGGTTTCGGGCTCCCTATGTTATTTTCCAACATGGAAAGTAACTGTAGCACATACTTTCCGTTGTGGAAAGTTAATTCTTTCCAATATGGAAAGTGATTCCAGGGGAATACGAGATTTCCAAACCGGTTTTTCAGCACACGGTGTCAGGACTTTTTAAAGTACGTGCGATAGATTGCGCGATCATTTTGACTCATTTTCCGGTGGAAATGTGTCAAATAATCCATGTCATGTTCCGGTTGTGTGTAAGGAATCTCGGGGCCTCGGGTTAGAGAACTGTTCGTTTGAACGCAGTGGACGGCGCGGTCAAAATAGTCTTTCACATCGGTCCAGAAGTGAAGTTCACCTTTGACCTGAAGCACTCGTTGGACCTGCTGTACAAAGGTGGCGGAATACAGTCGCCTTTTTGCATGGCGCCGTTTCCACCAGGGATCCGGAAAATAGGTATGAATGGCATGGATTGAAGCGGTTTTAACTCGGTTGGTAATGAAAGCTCTCGCGTCGGTAAGGAAAAGTATGACATTGTTCACGCCGGCGTGCTGGAGCCTCTGACAGGTCAAATGGGCACACTGCCGCGATAGTTCGAAGCCAATGAAGTTAACGTCTGGTTTCGATATGGCGGAGTTGACAAGAAAAAGTCCTTTTCCGAAACCAATTTCGATTTCGAGGGGACGTTCGTTTGCAAACAGGCTTTCTGAGTTGATGTCGATCGGGCTTTTTGTGTCTGTTTTTATATACCGCTCTCTGGTTTCAGACGAGATTTCAACCCGCCGACGGTTTACCACAACCATAAAGTGTATGCCTTTTGCATGAAATCGAAATAGTCGGATTTCTTCATGATAACGAAAGTCAATAGGGAGCATAGCTGTATTGAGGCAGTCTTAACAAGAACCTGTGCAGTGTTGGTTGCAACAAGAGCAGGTCTCGAGTAATCTTTACGCTGATGTCAGAGTTTTTTTTCGGTTATTCAGGTGTTGTATTTCGCGAAGGTTGACTCCTATGAATACACAGAGAAGAGTTTTAGTACTGGCCACACTGGCAATCATGTCGACGGTCACCCTGGCCCATCGATTATTGCCTGTTCGCGGAATACCGGCAGATGAAATGACGGCAGCTGCAGCTCGTTTTGTGGAGGCCCTTTCACCCGAGCAACGCACCCAGGCGGTTCTCGACTTTGATGATACAGACCGCGGGCGATGGCATTATGTTCCGACGGAAATGCATCCTCGTAAAGGTTTGTCTGTTCAGGATATGGGCGGAGAACTACGTCCTCTGGCACATGCGCTGTTACATTCCGGATTAGGGAGAGAAGGCTATCTCAAAGCAACCACGATTATGAGTCTCGAGTCGATACTTCATCGGCTGCAGAAACAGGGGCGGTTTACGCGTGATCCGGAGTGGTATTTTTTCAGTATTTTTGGTGATCCGGCAACGGATGCGAAATGGGCCTGGCGTGTGGAAGGTCATCATTTATCTCTTAATTTCACGGTTGAGAACGGTCGTGTGGTTGCCGCTACGCCCGCTTTTTTTGGTGCAAATCCAGCACGCGTCAGCGATGGGTCATCAAGAGATGGGCTGGTAACGCTTTCGTTGGAGGAAAGTCTGGCTCGCAAGTTGTACCTTGCCCTGGATGACACGCAGCGTACGAAGGCATTGATTGCTTCAGAAGCACCAGCCGATATTCGAGTTCCTGGAGGACTACATCCCCCGGATTCGGAGGACAGTGGCCTGGTTGTGAGCGAAATGACGACTTCACAGCGGGCGGTTTTAGTATCCTTAATTACCGAATATGCGGAACGCATGCCAGAGCCGGTTGCCCAGCAATGGCTGGATGAAATTAAGGATGCAGGCATGGGCAAGATTCGATTTGCCTGGGCGGGTGGTGATGATATGGGCGAACCCCATTATTATCGCCTGGAAGGTCCAACGTTCCTGATCGAGTACGCCAATACTCAAAATGGTGGAGACGGCAAGCCTGCTAATCACATCCACTCCGTGTGGAGAAGTCAGCTCAATGATTTTGGACTTGGAGGTTAACCGGTCAACGGGACATGGGCAGTGGTTGCTATGGTCGCGTGTGCGGACTATTCGATAAAACGTAGCCGCGCTTTTGTATGGATGGACATGTTTTCTGGAGTTGGTACAGATGGCAAAGCCCCGAGTGTTTGTTACCCGAGTCATTCCTGATGCAGGCCTGGAAAAGATCGTCGAAGCGTGTGATGCGGAAATATGGGAAGATCCACTTCCGCCACCGCATGATGTGCTGATTGAAAAAACAAAGGATTGTGCAGGATTGGTGTCCTTGTTAACCGATCGGATAGATGCGGCGTTTCTTGACATGATGCCGGGGCTGAAAGTGGTCAGTAACTATGCAGTAGGATTCAATAATATTGATATTCCTGCTGCAACCGAGCGGGGTGTTTGTATTGGCAATACACCGGGAGTCCTGACCGATGCGACGGCAGATATGGCGTTCTCACTGCTCATTTCAGCAGCCAGACGGATTGTGGAAGGTCATCGATATGTGCTGGATGGAAAATGGAAGACCTGGGAACCCAAGGGACACATCGGCCAGGATTTGATTGGTAAAACCCTTGGAATTGTCGGCATGGGAAGAATTGGATACGCGATGGCAAAGCGATGTCGTGGAGGATGGGATATGGACATCCTCTATCACGACATGTACGAGAACAAACCAGCGGAAGAAGCATTGGGGGCCAAGAGGGTCGATTTAGATACGTTGCTGTCAGAGTCTGACTTTGTATCCGCTCATACAGACTTGAATCAATCGACTCAAGGAATGTTCAATCAGGATGCTTTTCGAAAGATGAAGAATACAGCGGTTTTTATAAATAGTGCGCGTGGTCCCCTTCATGATCAGGTTGCGTTGTACGAGGCGCTCAAAACGGGTGAAATTTTTTCAGCTGGATTGGATGTTACCGATCCGGAACCAGTTGTCATGGACGATCCTCTTTTAACTCTTCCTAATGTGGTGGTGGCTCCGCATATTGCCAGTGCCACGGTGATGAGCCGTAACGGGATGGCGGACATAGCTGCTGACAATCTCATTATGGGAGTCTCGGGAGAGAGTTTACGGTGCTGGGTTAATCCCGAAGTGGCAGATCATAGACGTACGTAACCCTGTGTCGTATTCGATTTGGCTTTTTCAGGATGGAAAACGGATCCAACGATCCGTACAGTGGAACGAAACGGCCACTGTTTTTTGATGGCAATAAAGATTGTGATGGCGGACATGAAACCACTTACGAATCCTGAAAAATTGATCGACTCTTTTGGTCGGGTACATAACAATCTACGCATTAGTGTCACGGACCGTTGTAACATCCGGTGTTTCTATTGTATGCCGGAACAGGTCACTTTCATGGAGCGAAGTAACCTGTTGACTTTTGAGGAGATAGAACGTTTTGTAAAGGTTGCCGTACAGGTCGGAATCAATAAAATCCGGTTAACCGGTGGTGAACCCCTGGTGCGTCGTAATCTGTCTGTTCTGGTGGAGAAACTGATAGCGATAGACGGAATTAATGATGTTGCACTCACAACAAATGGAGTTCTACTTGCGGATCAGGCTCAAGCACTCTTTGATGCTGGATTAAGGCGCATTAATTTGAGCCTCGATACTCTGGACTCAGAAAAGTTTAAAGAGATAACACGCCGAGACAGTTTTGATCAGGTTATGGAAGGAATCATGGCAGCTAAGGAGGTGGGGTTTTCTCCTATCAAGCTCAACGCGGTATCGATGCGTGGGATAACCGAAAAGGAAGTTATTCCGCTAGCCCATTTCGGACGTACGCATGACATCGATGTCCGGTTCATAGAATATATGCCGCTTGATGCGGACAATGGTTGGGAACGCCAAAAGGTATTTTTTGCTCATGAAATACTCGAATTACTGGCAGCAGAATTCGGTGAGATGCAAGCCGTGCCCGAGCAGGATGTACGAGCGCCTGCTAAGGACTACTCGTATCCTGATGGAAATGGACGAGTCGGTATTATTGCATCGGTAAGCCGACCCTTTTGTGCAACCTGTAATCGTGTGCGTTTGACGGCTGATGGAAAATTGCGGCATTGTTTATTTGCGCTTCAGGAAACAGATATCAAATCTGTACTGCGCAGTACAGATTATGAAGATCGACTCAAAGAGTTGATCTTTGAAAATGTTGCTTCGAAGTGGGAAGGGCATGAAATCAATACAGCACGGTTCGTTCAGCCAGAGCGATTGATGCATTCCATTGGCGGTTGAAACCGGCGAGTTCTGTCTCCGGTTATAGGAGTTGCGCAGTGATTGCCTTCCCCTTTGTTGTTCTGGAAGGCGAGGCAATATTGCTCAGTATATGACTGATCTTCCCCGAGTATATCTCGATAATGCTGCAACCACTTTTCCGAAACCGGAAGCAGTGTATAAAGCGACCGACTTTTATGCACGTGAGCTTGGTACCGCTTTTGGTCGCGGTAATTATGCACAGGCCAGGGAAACTCAGCAGCGTATTGATCAAGCGCGCGCAGGTGCAGCATCCCTGCTTTCTGCCGAAGACGCGAAACAGATCATTTTTACGTTCAGTGGAACAGACAGTTTGAATCTGGTGATTAAAGGAAGTTTGTCTCCTGGTGATCATGTGGTTACGACCGCGATCGAGCACAATTCGGTTTTACGCCCGTTATATGGGCTTGAAAAAAAGGGGATGATCGAGATTACTTGTGTCAAATGTGATTCTGCAGGCATGGTAGATCCAGAAGATATTCGCCATGCAATCCGTCAGAATACAAATTTGATTGCGGTGAATCACGTTTCAAATGTTACGGGAGCCATTCAGCCCGTATGTGATATCGGCAGCCTTGCTCGAGATAACGAAATCCCATTTCTAATGGATGGCGCACAGTCAGTGGGATCTTGCAAAGTAAGTGTAAAAGATATTCCCTGTGATTATTTAGCCGCTCCTGGTCATAAGGGGCTGCTGGGACCACTGGGCACGGGGGTTCTTTACATCCGGCCCGGGCGAGAGGTTGGCCTGAGAAGTCTGCGCGAAGGAGGGACAGGATTGTTCAGTGGGGACGTACAACAGCCCGATGTACTTCCAGAGAAGTATGAATCGGGTAACCACAATGTTCCGGGGCTCGTTGGTTTAGAAGCGGCAATTGCGTTTCTTTCGACACAGGATATCGGACAAGTGCGCGCGCACGAAGACAACCTGGCGGATCAATTACGAGAAGTGGTAGCGGAATTACCACATGGCAAGGTCTATGGTCCCACCGACTCATCGGATCGATTGTCCATTGTAAGTATGAATATGGATGGATATGAACCGCATGAACTGGCCAGCATTCTGGATCAGCATTACGGAATTCAAGTCCGGGCGGGAATGCACTGTGCAGCTCGAATTCACGCCTATATTGGTTCAGAACCTTTTGGAGGAACGGTACGTTTCAGCTGTGGCCCGTTTAATACTCAGAAGGATATAGACTGGACGATAAAAGCGCTAGAGGAAATAGATGCAGCTGCGATCCGGTAACCATCTTTCTTTCCAATTCTGAAGTGTGTCCCGCGGATAAGTGGCCATTCCTTATGCGAGGTTCCTGCGGCTTCCGATAATCAGAACATACCTAGTTGATCACGTGCATCTTCTGTCATGCGTTCAGGAGTCCAGGGGGGTGTCATCACCAGATTTACCTGTACTTCTTCAACATTTTCCAGTTCGGACAACACAGATTTTGACTGATTGATAATCTGTGGTCCGGCTGGACAGGCGGGACTGGTAAGCGTCATTTCAATTTCAATATTATTGTCGTTGACGCTGACGTTATAGATGAGTCCTAAGTCGACAATATTGACCATCAACTCGGGGTCGTTGACTTGCTTCAGGGTTTCAAGGATTTCAATTTCGTCGGGCATAGAAGGAAGTTCCCTTGTGTTAGCGGGTGATCGCAATGCCTGGTGTTAAGGAAAACAGTGTATATGAACAGGAATGTGTGACACACCGAAAAGGTCCTGTAGTTCAGGTATTACTTAATTGAACCAGCAGATCGTTACCTTCCACTTTGACAAGGTGGGTGGCCACATTTTCAAAAGCTGGCATAGACCGTGCCTGTCCCGTTCGGACATCAAACCGTGCACCATGGCGGGGACACTCGATTTCACAACCTTCGAGATCTCCCTCCACGAGTGGTCCGCCATCGTGAGTGCAGACATCGTCAATAGCAAAGAATTCACCATCAACATTGAATACGGCAATCGCGCGTCCCTGAAGCTGGATGAGCTTTTTACTACCAATCGGCAGTTCAGACAGGGTGGTTACTTTGTGGTATTCGGACATGTTTTCTTTCGATCACCGAAAAAGAGATTACAAATACGAGTTTTTGTGATGCAGGAGATGTGTTCAGGAAGTACTCTCAGAAATGAAAGAAGGATGTTCGCTTCCGGATTCGATTCCCAGTTTGTCAGCAACGGCCTGATTGAGTTGGTGACGAATAGACGGCGATGTGACACGGTCATAGACCCGGCCAAAGAAGCCTTCAATGACCATCAAGTTGGCTTCGGATTCTGACATGCCTCGACACATAGCATAAAAAATCTGATCGGCGTCAATCTTTCCAGCTGTAGCACCATGGGTACAACGTACGTCATCAGCTTCAATTTCAAGGCCGGGGATCGAATCAGCTCGCGCTTCCTCAGAAAGTAACAGGTTATCATTTCTTTGGTAGGCATTGGTTTTTTGAGCATCGGGTTCCACACGAATCATACCTCTCCAGACACTTCTGGAATGGTCGTTCAGTGCTCCAGCATAAAGCAGATCACTCTGTGTGTGGGGAGCCATATGGTGTTGTTTGGTGTGGTACGAAAGATGTTGACGATTGTTGGCAAACATGATGCCGTTCATCTCAGCAACCGCTCCCGACCCTTCCAGGGCAATTTCTTGATTGGCTTTTGAAACGTAACTTCCAAGACAGGCAGTTGTCCATTGAAGTGTTGCGTTGTTTTGAAGGAGCGCCTGCTGTCGGGAAAAATTCCAGACTTCATCTCCCCAGTTTTGCAGTTCAATATAATTGAGTTTGGAACCCTCTTTGAGAATCAAATCAACGGCCCCTATGTGCATACCAGGGAGCGTTTTGTTAGTGGATACGACTTTATGAAGTAAAGTTGCCGAGGCATTTTCCTCGAGGATGACAAGAAGGTGACTGCAGTCAGCGATGTGCTCAGAAGCCAGTGCACAGATATCGTACAGAGGGACCTCAAGCTGTACTCCCTTCGGAACGTGAAGGACCGTTCCTCCATTCAGAAAGGCAGTGTGCATAGCAGAAAATCGGTCGTGATTCAGTTTCAGCGCCTGCGCTGACAAATAGGATTGAATGCGGTCGGGAATATCGGACAGGGCCTGATCCAGAGTCCCAAAAAAGATACCATCGGTAGTTAATGGATGTTCAGGTTTCTGAGAGTAAGGTGTTCCGTCAACGGTGATGAGAACGCCCCCATAGTCAGCGGTGTCAGATGTGGCATCGAGATCAATGTTCCGAGCGCTCTTTTGATTTCCCAAAAGATCGGCAGGTATAAAGCTTTCCGGGTCCCATGCGCGAATATCGGTTCGGCGCCATTCTTCGTCATTCTGTGAAGGGAAGGACTGCGCACAGCATGAATCCCATGCCTGTTTTCTGATCTCTTCAAACCAGGATGGGCCTTGGTAGTGTTTCAGTACGGACTGGAAAGTGCTCTTACTAAATCCGGTTTTGCTCATAGTTATATCAATCAAGAGGTTAGAAAATATCGTGCGGTTAGGGATATGCTTGGTTAATGAAGGTGAGATGGAAAGTCAAATACACGTATCCGACCAGTTTTATCGCAGGCTGCCAGCAATTGTCCGTTCATTGAGAAGGTGACACACAATACATCTGACAGAAAATCAGCAATCCGGCTCAAACAGTTGAAGTTTTGAGTGTCCCAAATCGTGACGGAACGGTCTCCGCCGCCGGATGCAAGTAGGTTTAAGAACGGATGGCTTGTGAGAGACCAGACAGTTTGTGTGTGTTCTTTTAAGGTATCTGGTTGGTTGGGATGGTCTGGGTTCCAGATGATTACGGTTCCATTTGAAGTTCCCGCAGCAATCTTGGAAAGTGGATTAAGGGATGCAAGTGACCAAATAGCGTGGTTATGTCCCGAAAGAGATTTTACGGGGCTGTCCGGACGATTGAGTGAACCCTGATAGACTTCACGTGCTGTGCCTGCGGCAGAGATATTACGCCCCGTAGAATCGAAAACAACACTGTAAAGCGGTCCTTTGATTCGTTTGAATAAGTGGTCCAACAAACGATCTTTAATTCTCCATATTTTGAGATAGGAGTGGCGGGTAGCCAGGGCAATGAATTGTCCGTCTAGAGAAAATTTCATGTCATAAAGAGGACTTTCAATCGGGATTTGTTCACGTACCGTCCAGTCGGAAGTGTCCCAGAGTATCAGTTGTCTATCGAAACCACCACTTGCAAGAAGACTCCCATCGGGAGAAAAACAGACAGCCCATATGGGACCCTTATGTTCGGATAGGCGGGTGATGAAATGGCCATTGCAACTATCCCACAGGTAGATAGAGGAATCATTACTGGCAGCTGCCAGAAGATGATTGTCAGGGTCAAAATCAACAGACCATAAGGGTGCGTCACTGGCTTGAACAGCATATCTGCAATCCGGAACCCTCATGGCATGCCGGTCTGGAAGAAGGGTAGTTGGTTTTGGATGAACAACGCCTCAGCCAACGGAGCCTTCCATCTGAAGTTCAATCAATCGGTTCATTTCAACGGCATATTCCATGGGTAATTCTTTGATCAATGGTTCAATGAAACCGGCAACAACCATAGTGGATGCTTCCTGCTCACTGAGGCCACGGCTCATCAGGTAAAATAGTTGTTCTTCGCCAATTTTGGACACACTGGCTTCATGGCCAACTGTGACATCGCTTTCATCTACTTCAATGTATGGGTAGGTATCACTGCGGCTCTGAGGGTCGAGAATAAGAGCATCACAAACGACGTTCGATTTGGACTTAACCGCACCGTCAGCCATTTTCAGGAGACCACGATAACTGCTGCGGCCACCATCTTTGGAAATAGATTTGGATACAATTCGACTGGAGGTATGTGGTGCTCCATGCACGACTTTCCCACCTGCATCCTGGTGTTGGCCTTTACCTGCAAATGCAATCGATAAAATCTCGCCGCGTGCACCGGGTTCCATCATGTAGATACTGGGGTACTTCATCGTAAGCTTGGAGCCCAGGTTCCCATCGATCCATTCCATTAGGGAGTCACCATAGGCGATGGCTCTTTTTGTCACCAGGTTGTAAACATTGGAGGCCCAGTTCTGGATGGTGGTGTAACGGCATCGAGCACCTCTTTTGACAATGATCTCAACCACGGCGGAATGAAGGGATTCACTCGAATAGGTAGGTGCCGTACATCCTTCAACGTAGTGGACCTGGGCCCCTTCATCCACGATGATAAGGGTCCTTTCGAATTGCCCCATGTTTTCTGTGTTAATACGAAAATACGCCTGGAGAGGGACTTCCACTTTGGTATCCGGAGGAACATAGATGAACGAACCTCCCGACCATACGGCGGAATTCAATGCCGCGAATTTGTTATCTGCGGGTGGAATGACCGTCCCGAAGTATTGCTGGAAAAGGTCAGGGTGTTCTTTCAGTGCCTGATCGGTACTCTTAAAGATAACCCCTTGTTTTTCCAGGTCTTCCCTCACGTTGGTGTATACGGATTCAGAATCGTACTGGGCCTCTACTCCGGCCAGAAATTTTCTTTCTGCTTCCGGGATTCCCAGTCGTTCAAAGGTCTTCTTGATATCTTCAGGTACATCATCCCAGTCCTGTGCCGTTCGGTCCGAGGGCCTGACATAGTAATGGATGTCGTCAAAATCGATATCCCATGTTTTGCCTCCCCAGCGAGGCATCGCTTTCTTCTCAAAAATTCGAAGCGATTTAAGTCGGAAATCACGCATCCATTCCGGCTCATCTTTGATATCTGATATTTGAGAGACAACTTGTTCACTCAGTCCTTTAGGGAACTTCACGACAGGCTTAATGTCATCGTGAAATCCATATTGATACTCACCAAGATCTGGATTGGCGGTGGTAGGGGTGGTCATCGGAAGAGGTGCTCCTTTTAGTGGCTGTTTCCCACCGGGTACAATGATAATGTCAGGTTTGTTAAATCAGGCAGTGTCTGGGTTATCCGGTTGCCGGAGAAGATTGTTCAACCGGTTTTTGCGAGTCAGTTTTTTCGAATTCCGGGTATTTTTCTCGAATCCAATCATATCCTTTTTCTTCGAGTTTTAGTGCCAGTTCACTATTTCCGGATTCGACGATACGTCCTTCGAACATGATATGCACAAAGTCGGGCTTGATGTGGTCCAGTAACCGTTGGTAATGGGTAATGACCAAGACACCCATTTCGGGGCCCATGAGCCGGTTGACACCATCGGAAACGATCCGAAGGGCATCGATGTCCAACCCGCTGTCTGTTTCATCCAGAACGGCAAACCGTGGTCGAAGCATGGAAAGCTGAAGAATCTCAGCACGTTTTTTCTCACCACCGGAAAACCCGTCGTTCAAGTAACGGCGCGCAAAACCGGGATCCATGTCGAGTGCTTTCATTTCCTCACGGAGTTCCTTTCGGAACTCACGCATTGAGATTAATTCTTCCCCTTCTTTTCGAACGGGATTTCGGATGTTAGACACGGAATGACGTAAAAAGTTAGCAAGCGTTACTCCGGGTATGGCTGTCGGATACTGGAATGCGAGAAACAATCCGGCACGCGACCGTTCATGAGGCTCTAGTTCGAGAAGGTCGGTGCCATCCATCCAGACTTTACCCTGGGTAACCTCATATCCGGGATGTCCCATAATGGCATATGCAAGGGTGCTTTTTCCGGACCCGTTGGGCCCCATGATGGCATGTACGGTACCTTGTTTGAGGTTAAGGTTGATCCCATTCAGGATCGGTTGTCCCTGAACAGAGACGTGCAAATTTTCAATACTCAGCTCATTATCCATAATTGAAATACGGTTCCTCAACAGAAATCAGTCAACAAGCGATGGAACGCTCTATTTATGAAGAAAGACAGAAAGGGCCAACTTGTTTAAAGAGGACTAAGTTTCTTTCCTTAACAATCCATATGCCGGTTCAGGCCATTCTTCATATCCAGGATTGGTAACATATCCAGAATGGTGTGGAACGGGCAATTCGTCTGGTTTGTTTTTGGCTATTCGTTGTCCTTTAATTTTGTCCTGTACTCGCATTAAGCCTTCCAGCAGCGCTTCGGGGCGTGGAGGACAACCGGGTACATAAACATCTACGGGTACAACCAGATCGACCCCTTTGACCACGTGATACCCGTATTTGAAGTAAGGGCCACCGCCGGTGGTGCAAGCACCCATCGCAATGACATATTTAGGATCCGGCATTTGGTGATAGAGGCGTTGAACACGACTTGCCATTTTATAAGTTACGGTGCCGGCAACAATCATGAGGTCGGCCTGCCGGGGTGTCGCCCGGAAGGCACCTGCACCAAAACGATCTAGATCGTAGCGGCTTGCTCCTACAGCCATCATTTCAATAGCACAACACGCCAGCCCAAACGTCATGGGCCATATGCTGGACTGTCTGGCCCAGTTCATGGCTTGTTCCAGTGTTGTGACAATGAGATTTTCTTCGAAGCGCCCTTCTATCCATGGCTGACCTTCTTGATTCGGAGTCATAGTTGCGGGATCTCTTTTCTAGTTAAAATGTTGAAATTCAGTTTGCCGATTTTATGAAATCGGGATCAGTGTGTCAGAATCAACGTAGTTCGTATCGGGTTTCATTTGAAACTCACAATAATCACATCCGTCAAAACGACATTGAGAGATATGTACCGGAGTTTCGAGCAATTCCTGAAAAACCCGGCTTTCAATTTCACAAATGCTTCGGTCTCGTGTTGCTAGCTCGGCATAGGGACAATCATGTTCACGCATGACCGGGTATTCTCCGCGGTCATCTATTTCGATAGCGATTCCCCGGTCGGCCATCGATTGTTGAAACCGTAGAAGACGTTGACCGATATCGGCATCTCCAGAGAGATCGTTTCGATAACGTTCTACGAGCTCTCGTTCGATACGCTGCATTAACTGATTGCGCACGTCTTCGTATTCAAGCCCCTTGACCTGATTCCACAACGCAATTGCAAGGTCCGCATATTTTGAACCAAAAAACTTTCCGGCTTTTCCAGTCAGTGCATAGGAGTGGGAGGGCCTGCCTCGCTTACCGCGAATTTCCTGTCGCTCAACCAGTCCCATTTCCTGATAGCGGTTAAGACGATGGCGGATCGCGTTTTCGGTGATTCCGATCGCAGCGGTAAGCTGCTTAACGGTCACCGATTGTCGCTTTCTGATCTCTTCCAGAAATTGTGTGTCACCGAAATGGACGGGTGCGGCCATGATTAATCCCATAATGTAGAACGCTGCGTTCCCGCGTATTATAGGGTTCTGTTATATTTACACAACTAAATTGTGGAAATATGACAGAATGCAGCTGATCAGGCGAATTGTAGCTTAACTGTGCAAAAAACACTACCGTTTAAGCCTTTCCACGGGGTTTTTTACTTCAACGATGTTCCGGATCATATCCGTGGATTGACCATTATCGTGGAAAGCTTAGAGAAAGGGGCCTAAAAGCCATTAAAACATGGGTTTATGAGAACAGGAGGCCGCTTCCGTAAGCCAGGTTTCGGATGAACTGGCAGAGGTGGTTGTCACCAAAGACCTCAAGGGAATGACTGAAGTGGGCCGCGCCGTGTTTTGGTCATAGCCAACCACGCAGAGTTCGTGTGTTTGGCATTGGGATGAGTTTGGAAAGGATGGGCTCAACGGTAAACTTGAAACATGTTGTTCTGGTAACGGCTCCAGTAATCATTGAGTTTGTCTTTTACGGTTCCGGCGAGGAAAAGACCACCGATGATGTTTGGAAATGCCATGGATAGAATCATGAGGTCCGAAAAGTCAATGACATTGCCTAGGCTGGCGACAGTACCAAGAATGATACAAAGCAGATAAATAATCCGGTAAACCAACCGGATCCATGACTTACGACCAAACAGGTAACACCATGCTTTCTCACCATAGTAAGACCAGCTAATCATGGTTGAATAGGCAAAAAGCATAATGCTGATTGCGAGAACCCAGGGAAACCATGGCATGGTCTGGGCAAAAGCCCAGCGAGTCATGGCCACACCTTCACCGGCATCGGGGGATTCATAGGCACCGGTAACAACAAGGATGATACCGGTCATGGCACAGATGACCACCGTGTCGATAAACGGGCCTAGCATGGCGACCATTCCTTCCCGGGCCGGTTCGTCTGTTTTAGCTGCCGAATGTGCGATCGCTGCGGATCCGGCCCCCGCCTCGTTGGAGAAAACAGCACGTCTGATCCCCTGAATCAAGACGCCTATGAAACCGCCGTAGGCGGCTTCTGGCGTGAAGGCGCCTTTAAGGATGAGGGATATCGCAGTGGGGATGCGGTCGAAATGGGTCACGATGACGATGATCCCGCCTAAGAGGTAGATAGCGCACATAGACGGAATAATTTTTTCCGTTACCCGTCCGATCTGTTTGATGCCGCCGATAATCACAACTCCCACCATAATGGCGAGAAAAATGCCGAAGTACAGGTCATAGGAATGCTGTTCCAGGACAGGTAATTGCTCCTTGATAGCGGCAAAACACTGGTTTGCCTGAAACATGTTGCCGCCACCGAAGGACCCCAGAATACAGAATACCGCGAAGATCAATGCCAGTACCTTTCCAACGATTGCCATGGCATTTCCCTGTGAACCAAGCCCGATTGAGATGTAATACATGGGCCCTCCATAAACCGTGCCATCGGGTTCAATCCGTCGGTACAGTTGGGCTAGGGTACATTCGTGCAGCTTGGCGGACATTCCGAAAAATCCCATTACCATCATCCAGAAGACCGCTCCGGGGCCTCCCGTTGCAACGGCTACGGCTACACCGGCGATGTTACCGAGTCCGACCGTGGCGCTGAGCGCTGATGTCAGGGCTTGGAAATGTGAGATTTCGCCTTCATCGTCTGGGTTGTCATATTTTCCGCGCGTAATGTCGATCGCATGTTTGAAACCACGAAAATTGAGAAAACCATGATAGATGGTAAAGAAAATTGATCCGCTGAGAAGAACCAGCACAATGAGAGGAATCTTTACGCTAGGAACCTCCCAAAAGAGAATAGGGGCAAGGTACTTAACGATTTCCCCAAATTTTTCGTTCACCGAGTTGATCCACGTATCGGAGTCATTCGTGCCAGGGGTTTCGGTAGAATCGGCTTGCGCCGTTATGTTTGAATCGACCGGATCGGGATTTTCCTGAGCCCCCAGCATGTCGGTGATCTGTCCGGGGCCGGCGAGAAGACAAAGAAGACAGGTAATCAGGATCAGATCTTTTTTCATGGAAATCCTTTCTGCCATGACTGCCTCATGGTGAACGGTACTCGCCCCGTTAAAGCGAGCCAGGGCAAGTGAACGTGTTCTGGCAGCTACAGGTTTCAGGTGAGGGCGGATCCAGTCATGGGTTATATCCTGCATGCGCTGAAAGCGAAAGTATTTTGTCGGGTATTGAGGCGACTAGTGGGTCTTCCAGAAGGAGGGGTAAAAGAGGACCAGAAGTGTGAAATACTCGAGGCGCCCCAGTAACATGAGCATAGTCAGGAAAATTTTACCGAAGTCAGAAAACTTACCATACGTCTGTGTAGGGCCGACAACTCCCAGACCCGGACCAATGTTATTAATACTTGCAATTACGGCCGTTGCACTGTCACGCAGTGGTTCACTTTGTTCGGTATGGTCCCAGAGAGATTCCGGCTGGATAGCCAGAAAAAAGATCCATGATCCTGCAAAGACGAGAAAAACAATCGCAATGTAAACAACGACGTCGTGTCGGACTTCCGGGTCGAGGACCTGATGTCCTAGACGTAAGGGACGGACGACCTGAGGCCGAAATGCGTGAAAGACCTCGAGTAGTAGAATACGTGCCAGGAGCATCCATCGCAGCACTTTCACTCCGCCTCCTGTACTACCTACCGAGCCTCCGACAAACATGAGAAGAATAAGAATCGCCTTGGGAAATGCGGGCCAGAGGTTGAAGTCGTCGGTGGCGTATCCGGTTGTAGTCATAATACTGGCTACGTGAAAGAGACTACGTACAAGAACCGGTTCGTCCGTTCCTTGGTTGTTGGAGTTTGCTTGCCACAACAGGCTTCCAATTCCCAATGTACATGATAGGAGGATAAAGAGATAAACTTGGTATTCTCGGTTGCTGAGAACAGTTTTCCACTGCTGTTTCCAAAGCAGATAGAAAAGGGTGTAGTTGGTTCCTCCCAGTATCATGAAAAAAATGATCGTGGTACGAATGTACGGACTCTCGAAAGCACCGATGCTGGCGTTGCGTGTGCTGAAACCACCAGTTGCCAGGGTTCCAAATGCATGGCAAAGTGCATCAAAAACGGTCATTCCGGATAGCTTTAAAAGCGTGAAGCAACCAAGATTCAACCCGACATAAATAATCCATAGGATACGCGCAGTCTGAGCAATTCTGGGTTGCAACGTGTCTCGTGCAAGACCGCTGACTTCGCGCTGAAACAAGAGCTTGGCACCACCCAGATGGCCCAGCAACGCTACGAATAACACGACAATTCCCATCCCGCCCAGGAAATGGGTAAAGCTTCGCCAGAACAGGATACACCGGGGAATGGCAGGTTTTCCCGTTTGTGGCATTTCAACATCACTGAGGACACTGGAGCCGGTAGTGGTAAGTCCGGACATCGATTCGAAAATCGCATCAGCTACACTCATGGGAATTTCGGGAGCTCGCTGTGTCTGAGAAATATAGAAAGGAATAGCCCCCAGGAGCCCAGCCAGAATCCATCCGAGTCCGACAACGGCCAGGGCTTCACGTCGGTAAATGGGTCCCTGGGCGTTCTTCCCGCTAAAAGTCAGAATGATGCCAATGATCGCACTAATGAAAATTCCAGACAGTAGCCCACGAAGTCCCTCGGCTTCGATTTCAGACGTTTGACCAAATTGGGGAAACGCCCAGGGAACACTGACAAGCATTGCTGCCGCAACGAGAAGTGCGATAATTCCCAACTGTTTTCTCAGCAGCTTCCAGTTCATCGGACATACGCTTCATGGAGAGGAAATTATCGTAAATTCAAAGAGACTTTAATCGGTTGGCTACCTGTGACCATTGGGTTGCATTCATTATGTAGAAAACAAAACGGTTGCTTCATCCAGATTGTCAGCCTGAACCAGCGCCACAACGACATCGCCGGCTTCGAATGCATCATCCGCATTGGCAACACGAACAAATTCGTCTCGCATGATTCCGGCAATCAGGCATTGTTCAGGTAGCGGAAGTTCTTGCAAGGGATATTTGGTTGCAGGAGAGTCCTTTTGTACTTCAACTTCGATCACTTCAATGCCGGAAAAGGAGGTTCGTGAGAGAACCGGGCCATAAGTCAGGAAACTGAGAACCTGCTTAGCCGCCACTTCTCGAGGGCTTACTGTACGGTCTATTCCCAGTTTCTTAACCACGCGTGCGTAATCCGTACGTTGAATGACGGACATAGTTTTCTGGGTGCCCAGTTCACTTGCTTCGACAGCGGAAATGATGTTGTCTTCGTCGTCACCCATTGCCGCTACATAAACATCTGCCTGTCCGATGCGTTCTTCCTCCAGGAGACGCAGTTGGGTAGCATCTCCATGCAGAACAGTGGTATGTTCCAGTTGTTCCGCCAGGATGGCACACCGTGCAGAGTCTCGTTCAAAAATAGTGATGTGGTTACGAGGTCCTTCCAAGATGCGCGCAAGGTGGTACCCGATTCGGCCGCCTCCCCCAATAACTATGGATTGCCTTGCTGTGTTAATGTGTTCAAACAGTCGTTTTACCTGATCGACGTCCTCGTGTGTTCCGATGAGCGTTACACGATCACCAACTTCGACTTCATCATCTGGTCCAGCTACCACACTCGATTTTTTGTGTGTGATAGACCCCACGCGGACACCAGGAGGAAAATGCATATCCCGCAGAGCAACCCCAACAGCTTTCGTATCGGCTTCGACTTCAATTTCCTGCATTTCGATCATGCCACGAGCAAAATTTTCCACCGCGACCGATTCCGGGTTACGGATGACCGTCGCGAGTTCGAGTGCTGTCAGGTTTTCAATACTGAGTAATCGGTCGATTTTAAAATGGCGTTGACAGTCAAAGGTACTAACTTCCTGATAGTCTTCTGACAATACCCGGCAGATAGTACGTTTTGCACCCATGGCTTTAGCCATGCTGCATGCGATGAGATTGGTTGTGTCCTCATCGGTCACTGCGATACAGAGGTCAGCGGAGGCGATTCCGATTTGAAACATCAGACTACTGTTTGTGGCCTCACCTTCTTTGGCATGGACGTCCAGTCTTTCCGCGACGTCATGGCAGATGTCTGGGGCCCGATCGACCACCGTGACGCTGTGATTTTTTCCAGTCAGCATTTCTGCAATGGATTGGCCAACCGTTCCCATTCCGAGGATGACTATGTTCATTTGGGTGCTACCGAGCCTGTTATGCCTGGGTTATGGCAAGATGGTGAAATATGGGTAATCCAAGATTATGTTCCTCAACACCCAGTAAGGACAAGCCTTAACTCGATTGACTGAGTTTAATTATTTTAAACCTGCTCTCCGGACTTGACTGAACCAGACAAGGAACAATAGTTTTCCAGGCTGTTTGCCGGTTTTCGAATGATGTATGTGGCGGGTTCTAGAGGAGAGGTGAACGTCATTCAAAGGATCCCACACCAGCTGGGTAACCGATGGATTTTTCAGGGGCTTCAAAATCCCTCTCAGGATACCGGCACGGGCCGGTTATGATAGATGGTTGAGATCGTCGAATGAGTTTCATGGTTTCTTCCAGAGCCATATGGCGTGGTCTTTTTCGGGATGAGGAGTTTTCAGATGTCCGGCAGCCAAGCCAGCGGGAAACGGGCTGTTCCAGTGATGGATCAATCCGATGCACTGCTCCATCTGGTCCTGCCCATTGCGATTTTAAGCCTGCTGATCGCACTGATACTTGCTTTCTTTGTGCCTGAAGATTTTCAGATTGGTATTCGGCAGAGCACTGCAATCCTGATTTGTGGAATCCTGATTCCTTGGTTGTTACTGAAATGTCAACGATTGGAAACGGTAGTTTCTTTATTTCAGCAAGGGAAGCGTTTTGTTTTGACGGAGCGTAAGGGGTTCGCGGTCACTCTGTTTCTGTTTGCCGGATTTATCTATACGGTTGTTGGTCTTCTTTCTTCCAGATGGCAACCGGTTGTCCATGATGAATTCAGCTATTTGTTTGGAGCAGAGACCCTGGCTCTTGGTCGTGTTTGGAATAAGCCTCCAGCGTTTGCTGAATTTTATGATGCTCTCCATGTGCTTCATCTGGACAAATGGGTTACTCGTTATCCACCCGGGCATTGCCTGATGCTTCTGCCGGGAGTGTTCTTTGGAATACCGTCACTGGCACCGATCGTCTTGTGTGCCGGCACCGTTACATTGACCTATCTGCTGGTACGTGCGTGTATCGGGATACCCGTTGCAATTCTGGCTGCACTGCTGATCCTTCAGGCTCCGGCACTGTTTTTTGTCAGCAGTGGTTTCATGTCACACAGCAGTTTCTGGTTTTTTCTGATGTTTTTTTACTTTTCCTTATTTCAGTCGATGCAAAAAAACCACTGTGGCTGGGCGTTGTTAACCGGTGTAATGGCGGGGCTTTTAATCGTAACGCGTCCCTTTCCTGCGGTGGCTATGGGGTGGCCAGCTGCCGGTTGGGTGCTTGTGCGAACTTTTGTAAGACCGGGGGCAGAGCGTGCTTTTTTCAGTTTTCAGTTTCCCGCTGTTTTCTTCTGCATGATATTGCCGTTTGTTACGTTTCTGGGTTTTTATGTGAGTTATAATTATGAGATTACGGGCCGATGGTTGTATGCTCCTTGGCAGCAATACCGTGATTTTTACGAACCTGCCAACACACTTGGTTTTTCACTCGGTTCGGACGAACCTCGACCCGATCCACAGAGCGTTCACTGGCGGAAACTTAAGAAAGCAGAGGCCATGCGTCAGGACAAACAGCGCTTTACCGTTGCCGAAGCCTTACGTCGTTTATGGCTGATTCGGACCGATGGAAAAAAAGTGCAAGCGGACCCGAAGCGGCTGGTCGATTGTCTTTTCCCATCAACCTGTTTCTTAGGATTGACAGTTCTCCTGTTTTTTGTGGGTTACGGTCGTCGATGGTCAGCAATGGACACGGTTCTGGTGATGTCGATTGTCAGCCATTATGTCTTTTATTCCTTTTTTCATGCAGCTCGCGATGTGGGATATTATGCACTGGAGGTGGTACCTTTAGTGGTTTATTTCTTGAGTGCAGGGGCTTACGGGATTGGCTCGCTTAGCAAGACACTAAAGCATCCCTTACTTGCCTGTATTCCCCTTCCATTCATGATTGCAGCCGTTGGTAATCATTTATTTGTAGAAGGTCCTCGCTTTGTTCATCAGCGTCGACAGCAGGCCCGGTGTTACTTGGAATTCCAGGAAAAACTAAAGCAACGGAACAGTCCTGAGCAGGATGCCCTTGTGTTTGTACGCTATCGTCAGGACCACCCCTTTGATCAATGCGACTGGATCAATAATACACCAGACCTGAATGCCAATGTTCTGGTGGTGCTGGACCTGGGAATAAAGAATCAAAGGTTGATCGATTCTTATCCCTTAAGGCGTGCCTATCTCTACGATGAACAGACCGATGAACTGTTGGAAATAATTCCTTCCAGTTCAGAGGAATGAAGATTCCTGTAACCCACAAAGAGTGACGTTTCTTTTAGGGTTTCGAAAAGGTGGGTTGGAAGGAAGGGCCCCGGCACTCAGTGAACCGAAGAGTTATTATCACGTTGATATTTCCAGAGTTCGAGTTGAGACCATTGCTGCTGCATTTCCCAGTGTCCCTTAAAAGGAAGTGCGGAGGCGTCTACAAATTGTCCCCAGCCCGTTCCAGGGATTTGCTTTAGGGCCTCAGGAATAGTCAGAACTTCTGAATCGTACTCTGACAGATGAACCTTACGGCGTGGCTTAACCAGCCAAAGGTTTTCTCCGGGGTGTGCTGTTCCATTCAATAGAAGGCCCTGGTGTACCGGTAGTGCCAGCTTGATAAGTTCATATTCCAGAGGCTTATCCCAGGGATTCAGGACGTAGATTCGATGGTTTGGTTGAATATGTTTTTTGAGAAATCGAGCTACATCAGGAACATCTTGGACGAGCCCATTTCGGACCGGATAATAGGGTACAGTGTGCGTGAAGACCAACAACAGGCCGCATAAAATAATCGCCAGGCTAAGGTATGGAGTGATTTTTTCAGAGAGTCGTATCTGCCTGTGTGTTATGAGGTCGATTCCCTGATGGATTCCATGTCCAATCAGGAGAAGCCACCAGGGAGCCAGGAAGACAAAGATACGCGGTGGTGGGGCAATCCGTTGAACAGCAAATGCTGCGAGCGTAATGGCTGGTATCAGGATAAACAGCCAACGACTGCTTGTGAGTGAGGTAGAAGGGTCGGTTTTGGGACGCTTCAAGATCAGGGAGAATCCTCCAAGGATCCCGAAAATGATGGCAGCCAACGGTACAAAGAATTCCAGTCTGAGGTACGAAGAATCGGGGAAAAAGGAGAAAATCGGGAAAAAAGGAGAAGTATGTTGAACGGCTGCGATCAGGGCAGGCACATACTGTGACAGCCATGATGTCAGGGGCAGGGACTGCGTAAAACGCTGATCATAGGCAGTGGTACCACTGATAACCCATGCTGGAATATAGAACAGCAAACTTAGAATCAGCACGCTTGCAGTCCAAACCAGTATTGAAGTCAGGTGTGGCCATGTACTGGGAGTATCCCCTTGAGGCTGATAGGAAAATGTGGGGATCAGATGATTTGTGACAGGAACGTCATCCCGGTTTGCTGTTTGTCGGGTCTGGGGGACATGTTTTGTGAATAAGGCCCATAACACGATCGCCGTAAAGGGATAAATCATGATTGGGATTGCCATAAAACCGGCAACGGCTGCTGTGAGTGCCATTATCCAGTCGATGCGGCGGTTTCCCAGAATAGCGGCCATCAGTCGATCAGCTGTCCAGAATGAGGCGAGGGTTACCATGATGTAGCCCCGAGCTTCGGTTGAATAATGTATGAGCATCGGAGAGGTGGCAACCAGAGCGGTACCAATCAGGGCCGAATGATGTCCCAATGTCTTACGGGCAAAAAAATAGGACGCAGGTAACAATAATATTCCCGCTATCAATACGGGTAGTCTCATAGCCCAGTCCTGTTGTCCGAAAACGAGATAGCAAAGATGCATAAAGGCGGTATTTAACAAATGATTATTGGTGCTGTTGTAGTCCAGAATGGCCTGATAAAAAGGCCTTCTGGCAAAGTTGACAAAGCTGTAGGCCTCATCGTATTGGGGCGCGCCGAAAAGATATCGAAATCGCATGACAACGCCACTTAGACGCATTGTGAGGAATGCGACAAAGTAAAGAGTTCCTGGTGACTGGAGCAATGCATGTGTGCGGCGTATCTGTTGACCTGGTTTCCAGTTTCGACATTCGGTCAGAAGGGATTCGACAAATGCACCAATGGACGCCGACCTTTCCTTTAGAAAAGTCACTCCCAAAACAAGTGACAGACAGGAAATCATCGTACATGCCACACGAAAGCGAACCATACGGTCACTGGTAACATCGGATGCGTGGTCAAAATTTCCAGCGACGGATCGCGCAAAGGAAAGAGGGAGCATCGCGGCGATCAAAAGAATTATTCCACACAGGATGCCAATCAGCGCTGTCCTGCGGACCAATTTCTCATATGGTGACATGAGGTAAAAGTGAATGAATAAGGGGACACGGTTCGTGATGGCATTCCGACCTCCAAGAGAGGCGGAGACCGTTACTTCTTACAATTTACCACAACTCCCGGTGCTTATGTTTGATTTGTTGAGAACACAGTGAAGATGGAAATCAATCAACTGTCACGTCGTCTCGAAGTAGCGGTTCGTGTAGCGCGCGAAGCGGGTGATCTGACACTCCATTATTTCGGAATTCCAGACTTAAGGATAGACACGAAGTCAGATCAATCTCCCGTTACCGAAGCGGACCGACTGGCTGAGCAGCTCATTCGCAAACGAGTGAGCGAAGAGTTTCCGGATGATGGGTTTCTGGGAGAGGAATATGGAGACACGCCTGGTCAGTCTACTAGTCGCTGGATTCTGGATCCCATTGATGGCACGAAATCGTTTGTGCGGGGTGTGCCTTTGTTCGGAACGCTGATTGGACTCGAAACAGAGCAAGAGATGGTTGCCGGTGTTATTTATATGCCAGCACTCCATGAGATGGTTTTTGCCGCTAAAGGACTGGGGGCCTGGTGGATTCCGGGTTCGGTTCAGCAGGAAAGAAGTCCCGGTGCGTTGGCCTGTCAGGATCCTCCCATGGATCGTTTACCCTGGATAGAGTCGTTAGATGCGATCCCTGCTCGCGTTTCGAATGTAGACACACTGGAGCAGGCGATGTTTTGTACTACATCTTCCAGTTATTTTGATCAGATAGGACGTCTTGAGCTGTTCGAAAAACTGCGCAGTAGCGTTGCACTGGAGAGAGGGTGGAGTGATTGTTATGCCCATCTTCTAGTGGCCACAGGCCGTGCCGATTTTGCAGTCGATCCTGCTATGCATGTATGGGATCACGCGGCCATTAAACCGATCATTGAAGAAGCGGGAGGTGTTTTTACAGATCTCGAGGGAAACACTACCATTTATGGAGAAAGTGCAGTATCCATTAATGGATGCCTTCATCATCAGATAATGGATGTCATTCGTAGGTCCTGAGTTCTGGATCGAAAGCTGAATTAAAGCTGGGTTAAGGTAATCCGGATAAATGAATTTCGTTGATCTTTTGAGTCAACCGTTTTAGGATCCAAATTGCTGCGCAGTTACCCATTTCATGCGATTTTTTCATTCCCTAGCCTCTATGTTTCGCAATGGTTACATTCTCTCGTGGCGTGAAGATATGGTTTGGTTTGTAGCCTTACCGTTCCTTGCGTTTGCTGCTGCGCATGGATGTAAAATATGGCTTCCAGCGGTTGCGGTTGCTTCCGTTACTTTATGGATAACCGTTCCGCATCAGTTTGCTACCTGGATCCGGGCTTATGGTTTCCGGGATGAATTTTCTCAGTGGAAAGATCGACTGCTGGTTGGTCCGATCGTGATCTTCGGAATGTCACTGCTGGGATTAAAGTATGCACCACTTACCACTTTTTTACTGGTGACATTGTGGGATCACCAGCATTCTCTGATGCAGCAGTATGGTTTTTCACGCATTTATGATTTCAAAGGCCGTTCGGGAGCACCCTCAACGGGACGATTTGATCTGTTATTGAATTGGGTATTGTTTATTCATCTGATCGTAACCGCACCATTGTTTACCGAGTTATGGGTACGGGAAGCCTATAACTGGGGAATAGAAATTGGAAAATCCGGAGTGGAGACTGTCCATTTCGTGAGCTGGATGATGGTAACGGTGTATGGCGCCATTTATGTCTACCACGTCGTCAAGAGCTTGTGGAACGGGTATCCCGTCAATCCGCAGAAGTATATCTTCCTTTTTGCCAGTTATTTTCTCTGGTATTCCCTTGCCTGGCAGACGAACTCTTTCCTGGTGTACGCGATAGGTAGTAAGTTAATGCACGGGATCCAGTATATTGTGATTGTTTTCTGGTATATCCGCCGCAAGGTAGAACGTACGCAGGTGCGCACCGGTCTCTTGGCCAGCGTAACACGTCCGGGTAATGTGAAAGGATTTATTCTACTTTCGCTTTGTTATGCCGCCGTTTTTAATATGGTGGTCGGTAGGGGACTGGAAGAGTTTGGATTTGGCGTTGTTAATTTCACAGTGCCTTATGACAACATCGCAGAGTTGGGTTTGCGCAGCATGACTTATGTGGCAGGATTCGACCTTTATTCTGCTGCCTTGATTCAGTCAATGGGTCTGATTCATTATTACTTTGATTCCTTTATCTGGAAAGTACGTGACGTCAATATTCAAAAAGGGCTATGAACAAGATTCGCTTTCTGGATGTCCTGAAACGCTTTTCCCCATTGATGGTCATTTATGGGGTGTTGTTGGTAGTTGCGTCCTATGAAATTCGAAGTCAGAACCAAACTTCTGGTCGACCCATTGGAATTCAGACGCCTCTCTCACCTGAATTTTCAAGACTGTTGCTTCAGTTAGATGAAACGAGTCATGAAGGTAATTTTTTAAGAGGTATTGAAGCGTTTGAACTTTATCAGGAAACCCGTGGGGCGCAAGCAGCCGAATATCTTCAAAGATCGAGGCATTTCTTCGAACTGGCACTTAAGGTGTCCAAAAGAGAAGATCGCGAAGAACTGTATTATTATTATGCGATTATCCTGATTCTCATGCGCGAACCCCCCAAGGCGATTGATCAGGCTGTGAGAGATTGGAAAAGCAATTTCCCAAGGTCTCAGAACAAGGATCCTCGAATCTATATAAGCGAAAAGGGCCTGGCTCCTTGAAGAGAAGCAGGGTGTCTTCGTATTGTTTCGGTTATATCCGGGCGAGCAGGGGTTTTAGAGATCAGAAACCACTTTGTGGATTCCATGGACGCGCCGTGATCGTGAGGATATCAACGAAACATGACAATGGAGTCTCACGGTACCGCATTTTCCGGTATTTATCCGGAAGGGGTTGTCTGAGAGTCTTTTACCTGCAGTCGTCGACGATGTAAAATCGGTTCGGTATAACCGCTGGGCTGTTCCTCACCCTGGAATATGAGTCCGCATGCAGCCTGGAACGCAACGTTGCCTTCGAAGTCCGGTGCCATAGGAACGTATTTCGGATCATCTATGTTCTGCTGGTCTACGACCGTAGCCATACGGCGCAGTGTCTCATCGACCTGTTGTTTCGAACAGATCCCGTGTTTCAGCCAGTTAGAGATGTGCTGGCTGGATATTCTCAGTGTTGCCCGGTCTTCCATTAATCCGACATCGTTAATGTCAGGTACTTTGGAGCATCCAATCCCTTGATCTATCCAGCGTACCACGTACCCGAGAATCCCCTGGGCGTTGTTATCGAGTTCTTCCTGAATTTCCCGGGATGACCAATCCGGATCCAATACAACTGGAATCGTTAGAATGTCATCCAGCCTGGCCCTGGCTCGGGACTGCAATTCTTGTTGAACGGAAGCGACGTCGACTTGGTGGTAGTGGATGGCATGCAGTGTGGCTGCAGTAGGGGAAGGAACCCAGGCTGTATTGGCACCCGATTGGGGGTGTCCAATTTTGTCTTGGAGCATTTCCGCCATCCGGTCCGGCATAGCCCACATACCTTTTCCAATCTGTGCACGGCCTTGAAGACCGCATTCCAGTCCGATATCAACGTTCCAGTCTTCATAGGCCTTGATCCAAGAGGAAGATTTCATATCTCCTTTTCGGATCATAGGACCTGCTTCCATAGAGGTGTGGATTTCGTCTCCGGTCCGGTCGAGGAAACCGGTGTTTATAAACGCCACTCGGTTTTTCGCTTCGCGTATGCAGGATTTCAGATTGATTGTCGTTCGGCGTTCCTCATCCATGATTCCCATTTTGAGTGTGTAACGAGGAAGATGGAGGATATCTTCAACGCGATTGAACAGTTCGTTGGCAAATGCCACTTCTTCGGGACCGTGCATTTTGGGTTTAACAATGTAAACGGAGCCCGTCTGTGAGTTCCGGTATGGTCCCGCCTGTTTGAGGTCGTGAGTAGCGATCAGTGATGTAAACAGTGCATCGAGTATTCCTTCCGGAACTTCGTTTCGGTCCTGGTCGAGTATTGCATTGCTGGTCATCAAGTGACCGACATTACGGATAAGCATAAGGCTCCGACCGGAAAGGGTGTGCGTTGTTCCCTCGCCTGTCTGATAAACGCGGTCAGGATTAAGTTTCCGATGAATGGTCTGATTGTTTTTTTCAAATGAAGTTTCCAGAGTTCCTTTCATGAGACCTAACCAGTTTCGGTAGGCGCTGACTTTGTCCTTTGCATCTACCGCGGAGATCGAATCTTCACAGTCCATAATGGTTGTGATGGCGGATTCAAGAAGGATATCGGCGACTCCCGCCGTGTCACTCGATCCTATGGGGTGCTCACGATTGATTTGAATTTCAAAGTGAAGCCCGTGATTGACCAGTAAAATGGAAGAGGGTTGGTCTGTCTTGCCCAGGAATCCAGCGAAACATTCAGGACGTGCAAGTCTTGCTGCAATACCATTTTTCAGTGTGATAACCAGGGAACCATCCTGGACACGGTAGGAGGTTGCATCATGATGAGAACCTTCTGACAGGGGAGCATGATCATCCAGAAAACTACGTCCAAAATCAATTACCTTTGCCCCACGCTGCGCATTGTAAGAGGTATTTCTTGCGGTATGGGCATCTTCGGCAATGGCGTTGGTTCCATAGAGTGCGTCATACAAACTTCCCCAGCGCGCGTTGGCAGCATTGAGTGCATAGCGCGCGTTGGTAACTGGTACTACAAGTTGCGGACCGGCAATCGAAGCGATTTCCGGATCGACATTGTCGGTGGCAACGGAGAAAGAATCTCCTTCAGGGAGGAGGTAGCCTATGTCTGAGAGGAAGGCCTTGTATGCTTGCTGGTCATGCGCCTTTGCTTGGTGCTTGCAGTTCCAGGTGCTGATTTGCTCCTGAAGTTTTTTACGGGTTATCAGCAGTTGCTGATTTTTAGGAGTGAAATCCTGAATCAGTCGATCCAGTTCCATCCAGAAGCGAGAGGGGTCCAGGTCAGTTCCGGGAAGGGCTTCATGGGTAATAAATCCATGTAAGAGCGGGTTGACTTGCAGGTTGCCAATCTCGACCGTTGAGTTCATATCGGTTTCCTCTTTATGGGCGACATATCCCGGACTTCTTCCCGCCAACCCAATGTCGAGACGTTTGTAGGTTCGATGCTGGGAGCCCGTCGTGGTAAACTATGGGCAGTTGAAGTAAAATCCAATTTCCGGAACGCTAAACATACCATCTTCCTATGGCTTAACAAGAGATACCGTATTCGGTGGGTTCCGGCTAACGTGTCTGGGGATGGTCTGAGAGTCTCCGGTTTTCAGGTTTTCTTCGGAACGTGTTGGTTGGAAATCACCCTTTTGGGACAACGACCGGTTCTCATCGGTCGAGTCTGTTTTGAAGCGAGCAGTCCATAAATCGAGAGATAGTCCAGTTATAGTTTTACACCAATAGCTGGAAAGAGCCGTTTTCACCGTACAGCATGTCTCGGGACAAGAGGAAAGGAATGTCCGTGATGTTATATCCATATCACCGGGAGTCGAAAGGGAGTTGGGCAAACGTAATGCTGCGTTTGTCCTCTCGTTTTATGGGCTGTTTTGCAGCAATATTGATGGGATGTGTTCTGGCAATGCCGACAGCACAGGCAGTAGAGGAAAAAAGAGTGAAGGGTCTGCCGGTGAATAAGGGGAAAATCTGTATTACCGGGTTTGACCATAATCGTCCTGATCCTTTTGAGGGAATAGGAGATTTCATAGGGTGGGTGGGTGACGTCGTGCGTCTTGCCAATGGAGAACTGATGTTTGTCCATTCGGCAGGTTACTGGCATGTTTCTTTTGCAACTCCCCGGACACTTAATGCAGATCTGATTGCACCTTATCAAAAGTCAGGGCTGGATATGGAACATAAAGCGCCTACCGGAGGGCGCGTCATGGCATGCCGCTCCAGGGATAATGGCGCAACCTGGTCAAAACCGGTTACGGTTTACGACGGACCTCGGGACAGTTCGCCCAGTGCGACGTTTGTGACCAACCGGGGAACGGTGATCCAGATTGTCAATGTTCAGGCTTCCTGGTATGGATTTCCTGAAGCTCCTGAAGGGCTCCAGAAACTCAACACACGTCAGGTCGTCCTGCGTTCGACGGATCTGGGTCACACCTGGAGTGATCCCTATACGCTTGAGAGTTCGGGTACGTAT
>CAXEIY010000077.1:0-54547 GCA_963996245.1 uncultured Planctomycetia bacterium
GGAGTTACTGAGTAACGGGTGAAATGTCTTGGATGTGATTCCGCGGGATTGGACCCCCAGAAAATCACTAGATCGGCTCGATTCTTGATTTCACCGAGTGAGCAAGTCACCTCACCTACCCCTTGAAAGGCCATACCCGAGGGACCATGACACACTGAAGTGGTGGTATCTACGGAGCCGCCAATTCGGTCTGCTATGGCTACTGCCTTTCGTTGAGCTTCACAAGTGGTATCTGAGAGTCCGTATACGATCGGGAAACGTGCGTTTTTTAGGATGTCAGAAGCGCGCGTAATAGCGGTTTCTAGATCGGAGGACTTTCCGTCGACAGTAGCAATGGGGTAGTCTTCAATGGTGTGTTCTGCAAACCATGCTTTGCCAAGAATACATGCGTTTTTGGATTTGGTGATCCGGTTGTTTTCCACGGTGAGTACCATATCGTCACAAACACATCCACAAAAGGTACAAGTCGCATTTTCAACCGTTCGAGTATCGGTAGACATCAATAAGGTAACTCCTGATCAGCAATTCTATAATGTACGGATACAAAAGAGGTATAAGTCATTTTTTAGATAATGGTTCGAGCAAAACGTCAAAACTTTTACTGTCTGGCATCCCGGTTCCGTGTGTGTCTCCTCCCATTAATTGACTGGACATCGGTCCATAGGACAAGAATAAAAGACCCGTGGACAGTTCATCCTTTCTGGATGTTTTGATCGTGAGTTCAACCGCTCCTTGTGCGTTTGAGACCCGGACAGTATCACCGTCGGAGAGCCCCAATTGGTCCATATCTTCAGCACACATCTGTAACGTTGTTGTTTCTTCCTCATAACCTTCGGTAAATTTCCCAGCATTCAGTGTAGTTCCTTGACGTGCTGTCCGTCCAGGAATCAGGATGAAAGGTGTTTTCATGATAATGGGAATTTTCCGAATCAGGTTGAATGAAAGGTACTGGAGGCAGGTGGTGGACCGTCTTTAGAAAGTTTGTTCGTACAGCAAACGTGCGGTATGCTGGAGCCGTTTTTCTGCCAGTTTAAGTGTGTTAGCGGCCACCATGAGGGTCAGCATCGGCTGTCCTTGTCGTATGAGTTCACCTTTATTTGGAATATCAGCAGCATAGGGAAAGGTGCTGTAGTTAGTCTTTGTTGTTTTTGTTGCTGGGTATTTCAGATCGCAGGTTCGGAACCATGCCGATGGTTCCGGCGCAACCCGATCTCTATCAGCATACAAAATGGCTTTTCCTACGCAAGTCGTGGTCCTCATTAGGTTACCAGCATATGAAGACGGTTGTAATGATGGATTGGCGTGACGGTTTTCATTTTGAGTGAAAGCTACGGAATGCGAAGCTTGTTCGCATGCATTTACATGTTGTGTAAAGACATCAAGATTCAGTGCCCGTTCAATAACTTCCAGAGAGGCACTCCATCTAGGATTAATTTCAATAGCATAAGGCGTTGAATTAGAAAGCACACAATCAAGTCCCCAGATACCGCGTAATCCAAAAGTATGGGAAAGCGTATTACCGAGAACGAGGAACTTGTCTGATAAACTTGCTTCCAGCGGAAGTGGCCCAATGGATCCACAATAGGAAAAAGGACGGGCATGAAAATTTCTTTCTCCGACGAGTTGTTTGGTAACACCAATCAGCTGTACCTGATTCAAGGAAGAGAGGTAAATTGCTGTCACTGACGGTCCTGAAAACCATTTCTGGCAGAAAAGAGGATAACGGGCCTTATTGTGAGAAATGTTGTTCAATCGTGGGGAAACAACCTCGTCTAGAAACTGTATGTGTGACCCACCCCCACTTCGAAAAGGTTTTAGTAACCACTGGCGTCCCTGATTCTGTGCATTTTTTGGTGTAGTGACTTCAAGGTATGGAAGACCTGCTTTTTGAAGTGTATGTTGTATGAGAAAGGGATCACGGGCACGACGCAGGACGTAACCCGGATTACCGATGAGTCGCGATTTACTGGCAAGCTGATCAATCAAGGTCGGATAATTTTCCAGTGCCCCCGTGTACATCCAAGTTGTCGGTTTAATTCTGCAGAAAAGGTCATGCAGTCCATAAGGGTATTCACTTGGTGGGATCTGGAAGGAACGGCAGTGTTGTTTGAGATCCCAATCAGAAAAGAGGTCCACGGTTTGCGTTTGCATACCGGAACGTATGGCTGAGAATGCTGCTGCCCGGGCGCTGGCTCCCACGATTAGAAAAGGACCACATGTCGGCATCTTGTCAGGTCTGCAAAAAGGGGGATAAAAAACAAGTTATTGATATCTGTGTTGTCTTTGGTATCGTCTGTGAGCGGGTAATTAATCGGAATTGTAACTTTTCAATGAGAGAAAGAGGTAGTTTATGTCTATGTATATCGGAGAGGCATTGGTTGGTGAAGGCAATGAGATTGCACATATAGATTTACTTATCGGCGATAAGGATGGTCCGGTGGGACATGCATTTGCGGATGCACTGGCACGGCAATCAGAAGGCCATTCCAATCTGCTGGCGGTTTTAACACCAAATTTAGTCTGTAAACCAGCTACTGTCATGATTACTAAGGTAACGATTAAAGGTGCCAAGCAGGCGGTACAGATGTTTGGTCCGGCTCAGACGGCGGTTGCCAAGGCCGTTGCTGATTCTGTCAGTGATGGTGTAATTCCTGCTGACCAGGCAGAAGATCTGGTAATCGTGTGCGGGGTGTTTATACATTGGGAAGCTGAAGATGATGCCAAAATCCGCGAATACAATTATGAGGCGACAAAGCTGGCTATCTCCAATGCCATGAACCATCAACCGCCGATATCTGAGATTCTTGAGAAAAAGGATAGTGCCGAACATCCATTTGCAGGTTCTTGACAGCGATTGTCTGACTGATTCAAGGCCCGGCCATCTTTCTTGGTCGGGCTTATTCGTTGTTCAAAGACTTCAATGCCTTCAGCACACACTCGTTTTGTGCTATTGAAGGTTGCACGGCTCGTTACGTTACAAGATCCAGGTCTGAAATAAGAACGAGTATCCCTATCCATTGTAATGGACAATGCGTTTGGTGTAATTCGGAGAGCGGACGAATGGTGGCTTCGATCAAGAAAAAGATTCTCATTCAACTCGATACCGACCGTCACCCAAGTGTGTTCGATCAGGTTGTGGCTGTCGATTCTGGAGTAGATCATATTTTCAGTTATGGTTCTGTGTTACCAGAACATGTCCGAGAGTTGGTCTATGGTGCGATTTTTACACGTGCACCTGAAGAACTTAAGTACACAGCAGTTTTTGTTGGAGGAAGTCAATTAAGGGTTGCGGAGGAGATCCTGGAGACGGTAAAAGATACGTTTTTTGGTCCTCTGTCCACGTCGGTCATGCTGGATTGCGGCGGCTGTAACACGACGGCTGCTGCGGCTGTGCTATGTGCAGGAAAAGAAGTAGATTTGAAGTCAACGCGCTGTCTGGTTCTGGGAGCTACGGGACCTGTAGGACATCGTGTTGTTCGACTTTTAGCACGGGAAAAATCGACTGTATCAGTTGGATCTCGAGAATTTACACGGGCGGAATCTTTATGTAACAGCATCACAGAGGAGACGCCTCAAGCGAATTTAATTCCTGTGTCGACTGGAACCGAAACTTCCTTAAAGGATGCGATCAAAGATGTGGAAGTGGTGGTTGCTGCTGGGTCTGAAGGGGTTGTTATGTTGCCAGAAGATATTCGTCGTAGTGCCTCTGGGATCCGTGTAATGATTGATCTCAATGCAGTGCCACCTCTAGGAATTGAAGGAGTGGGGGCAACGGCAAAAGGAGAGGACCTAACAGGCATCACCTGTTATGGTGCTATTGGGGTAGGTGGGACCAAGATGAAAATTCACAAGGCAGCCATTGCCCAGCTGTTCGAATCCAGCAAGGACGTACTGGACTGTCAAGAAGTATACGAACTGGGTCTCCGCTCTTAGGCTTTCCTAGACGGTAACTTCAATATAGGTCCGGTTGGAAACGGAGTTCTGTTATGGTTGATCGTGTTTAGCGTTTCCAGCGGGCGTGGCTGAATGGGGTATAGGTTCAACTAAATGACTGTTTGGATTGAAAAGGTCGATAGCTTTACAGTATCCGTAACTGCGCAGGATATAACTCCGAGTCCAGTTTTCCGGAAGGTTCGGAAGCAGATTTCCATCGTAAACCAGCAGTATTTCATCTCCTGCGTTAATAAGTACGAACCGGTTATCAGGACTATCTGCGAGAGGTAGAACATTTCCATAAGGAGTCGTTTGTCCCTCAAGTCGTAGCAGTGGTACCGAAATAATCTGATCGTTGTCAAAGACCGTAGGAGCTTTTCCATCCGGTGAATATTCCTGTAGATATCCACGATAACTGAGTTGTGCCTGAACAGGTTTTAGGGTTGTTTGTTTAACCTGGTCTTCTGGCTCAAGGTGCGCTATAAAAATTTGATCCCAGTAAATTTCCATATTGGATCGAATGCGCAACTTCAAGGCTGACGGTGAATCTAACTGAGTTATTGTTTCAGCTAATCGACCTGTTAATTCCAGAGTCATCATGCGAGGTAAACCAGCTGGATAACCAAGGTTGCTTTCCAGGGTTTCCCATCGTCCCTCTTCGTTGAGCCACTCCAGAATCGGTGTGCGGAGTTCCGCACCCGCTGTTGTGGCGGCCCAGTTGGTTTGAGAATAGGGATATTCAATCCATCCTGCAAGCATGAGTGCAATGGGATTATTCGGATCCATACCGGAAAATTGATGGCCAAAATCCAGCTCGACAAAATGTTCTTCCGCATAACCAATCCACATCATCGATCGTGCAAAGTGATCAACGGTATTTCGATCCCAATCAAGGATATCCTGCAGTACCTTATTTCCTCGATGGTCAGTGGCGTTTACGGGGAAAATACGTCGATGATAAATGAATCTCTTGTCAGAATGGTGTGGTCTTTCGGGGTTAAATCGCTCATCGGGATACACCGAAAGGCTATTGGGGTGATCGATGACCTCGAGAAAAGCGGCATCCAAGTAAGTAAGTTCATCCATGGGCTCTGCGATCTTAATCAAAAGTCGATTTTGATCATCGGGTACCAGTTGCTGGGCTTCGATTTTAATATCTTCATCCAGATCGGGGTTCGAGTAGAGTCCAGGTTCTATGAGGTATCCCAGTCCACCTCCGCCCAGAAGATCCGTGATGTATTCAAATCGAGATCCATTCCAGGCAAAGATCAGGGGACAAGAGTCACCTCGGCGTTGTGTTTCGTCGATGATAACCTGTTCACCAGCAGGCACATTGAGTTCTGCCTGTTCAATTCCATCCGGCCATCGCAAACGCAAAGTATCCGCCTTGCTTGCATGACCGACTCCAACGGTAATGGGTACTCTGCTCTGACATAAACCAGTATTCGTAGTAGTATTTTCCCAAGTGATAACCGAGGGACCCACATGTGCCATTAAACGTGCACCGATTGCGCCGGCATTGCTTCTCAGAGTTTTCTTGTTAGGAGAAGGAACACGCAAAGGCTTTCCACTAAGAATTATGCGAATCCAGTGACTGTTGTTACCCTCGGTTTTCAGTATTAAGGGTGGTAGGCCGTCTTGAACAGCGACGAGGTAAGGCCAATCCTGATCGGCTAATGGGATGCTAATAAGGCCTTCTATGGGTGAATTTTCCTGGAACAACGACTGAAGCCATTCCGGTCGAGCTAAGATACCTCGCTTTTGATTGGAACCAAGAACAATATGGTTGTTGTTTGCTGCAAGTCCCAGGAAGTCGATCCATCCATCACTGTCAGCGTCCACTGCCTGCGTAAACTTTAAGGCAGGCATATCACTTGCCTGCAGAGAAAAATCAGGTAAAGCGTCTATGTTTCCGGATCTATCATTTTTTAGAAATATAGGGGAATGCTCATTGGATATTAGAAGAAGGTCGATTCCAACATCATTGTTCCAGTCTGCAACCAAAGCACCATTATAAGTTTGCTTTGGAGCCAGGTCCGTATCCAGTGGCAAAGCGTTCCACCGTAACAGCCGTTGATTGATCAATAGTCGAACGGGTGCGTTGTCAGAGAGTTCGACCAGATCCAGGTCTCGGTCATTGTCAAAATCCGCAGCTGCAAAAGTGACCGTAGGCAGAAGTTCTGTCCAGGGTTCTTGCTGAATTTTCTCAAATCGAACATCCAGTGGTGGATAATCACGATTTTCCTCTGTGTCGAGTCGAGCTTCCCCGATATTACTGTAAAAGGCATTGGGGCTGCCACCGTCATAGGGTTCCGTAACAAACATTTTGTTGATATCCGTTAATGGGCCATAATTTGCGACCACCAAATCAAGATCACTGTCGTGATCAAGATCGAGAAACAGAGCCCCCATACTCACCTGTTCTGAAAGACCAATTTGCGCTTGTTCCGTTACATCTTCAAAAGTACCGGAACCCTGATTTCGGAGTAAAGTGTTTGAGCCTGCACCGGTCAGGTAGAGATCTTCCAGGCCATCGTTGTCAAAATCACCTATTGCGCATCCCAAATGTCCCCGGTAAGTGGATAAACCAGCATTGTTGGTTACATCGGTAAAAGTTGCGTTTCCATCGTTACGCAGAAGTACATGTCGAAGGGTCTTGTTTTCAATTACGGCATTGAGGATAAGTAAATCAAGATCCCGGTCGAGATCATAATCAAAGGACGTAATACGGATTCCAAAGCGTGCTTGTACGCGATTCAATATTCCGCCGTGAAAAGCAGAACGATCGTCCGGAGTGCTCCATCGTGCCTGATCAGGAAGATTAAACTTTGTTTCCGATATCGGGTTAAATTCAGGCAATCGCTCTGCACTGTCTCGCGGTGGATAAAGCGGTGCACCGATCGCCTCTGTCAACGGACCGGACCAGAGGTATTCAGAGGCAAAAGGAGATTGATTGAGCGAGTCAGTTAATTCTCTCATTTCGTCCATGATGGTGTTTGCTCGTTGGGCATCACCCTGAAGGCGTGTTGCCAGTTGCAGTTTATGCATGGCTGTAGTCAGATAAGGGTCGAGTTTCACAGCCTTCTCATAGCAATCAAGCGCCGTTAATCCATTGGGGCCGGTGCCATTGCCAATACAGTCACCGAATCGTACCCAACTATGGGCATCTTCGGGTTTCAATCGCAAGCAGACAGATTCAAAATACGGTAAGGCCTCATTTATTCGGCCGAGGTATTGAAGTAAGAAGCCCAGAGTATATTGATACTTAGGATTTTGATTTTCGTCTATAAGTGCATCACGTAGTAGTTCTTCGGCTTTTTCGAGATTTTCAGGTCTCTGTGTGTTAATTAATGCTATCGCAAGGTTAAATTTCCCTGGTGTCCATTGGGGCCATCTTTGAGTGATGGTCTTAAAATATTCAGCGGCTTTGTCGTAACCTTCCTTGCCATCGATCTTGTTGACAAATTGCTCCATGTAGCCGAGCCCCTGGTTGTTCAGTTCCCAGAGTTCTGCGGGTATGTCGGAGGTTTCGGTTTCAGGCGGTGTAACCATGTTGTTGGAGCAACCGTAGCCTGCAAATGAAATAAGGATGTAGCTGTAAAGGCTGAAAAGACGTAAAGCGCCAGGTGTTTGAGACATCTGTATTTTTGGGGTATTCGAATACAAAATCATGGGAAGCCTTTCAGGGAACCAATTCCACCGAAACTCACAATAGAGTACTGTTCAACAGAAATAGTACATAGACCTGTTTCTTGTAGAGGTTTTTGATTAGTAATGGTCAATATGAATGGGAGGGTACGTAAGAAGACCTTAAATCGGTTGATCGTTATAGCATTTGCAGCTAAAGAACAAAATCAATCAAGGTGCAGGATGGCAAAGGGAAAGTTATTCGTATCCCTTTACCAAGACAGGGTTCTAATTTCAGCGTTCTCGATTTTACAACGCCGCTTCTTATTCTAGGGAACTCGATGCTCTGTTGCATCGATTTATCCCAATCGGTAAGCTACGCGCCGGTTGAGTGAATGAGCACTATCCCTGTAGTAAGCCGATCAGGTTACACAGACATTCCGATTGGTAGAAACGGAAGTACGGAATGGGGCTCTCCAGCGTTCTGTGATGAATTACGTGTGTCGGGAAGGAGCTGTATGTGTTTGTTGCTGCATCAACTTTATGTTTTGAATCATGTTCATTGGAAGAAGCGGTGCGCCAACTGGCCGAACTTGAATTCGTTCGGGTTGAAATATTTGTCTCCGAGACCGGTCAGCATTTAAAACCATCTGAAATACTCAATAACTTCGAAGGGTCTTTGCGAAGAATTCGCAACGCGTCACCCTTAGAACCAGTTAGTTTCTTCGTGGATCTCAACGGATTGTCTACGGGTTTGGAGCAGACCTTTCGTCAAATCTGTCGGTTTTCAAAGCAGGCGATGGTGCCATCGATAACCATGCAGGCTTCACCTATCGGGACTCCCTTTAACACGGAAATAGATCGACTGAAGCAATTGTGTAACATTTCAACCAACGAAGGGATTCTGCTTTCAATCAAAACAGAAGTAGATCGTCTTACCAGAGATCCAGATACAGCTGTGGAACTATGTCAGGCCGTTCCTGGTTTGGGCCTTACACTGGATCCCAGCCATTACATTTTTGGTTGTGGAAGAACACTGAGTTTCGATCAGGTGTTACCGCACGTGTCCCATGTTCATTTACGTGATACCAGTCCAGATCATTTTCAAACACGTATTGGACAGGGTGAGATTGAGTATGGACGCTTAATCACGCAACTCGATCGTTTTGATTATACACGTGCATTATCGGTTGAAATTCTTGAACGTTCTGATAACGATTTCGAACGAGAACCTGAATTGCGTAAATTACGTTTATTGCTCGAAAGTCTGGTCTGAGCTTTTCTAGTGCTCATGCGAACAATAAAAAAGCGACAAATCGTTTTGGCTGTTATTAGCCATGCGTGGGTCCATCCTTATTGCTTTAACGGTGCATGGTTCTGTGAAGCTGAGCAGGTAACAGCGAATTCAATAGTTCGATCACAATCCGCCTTGTTGAAATCAAATAGATAAAAAGGCGGTAAATGCGTTTAATCGATCGCTTGCTTAGCGATTTGCTCGTTTTGCATCCCACAGTAATTTCAGTTCACCGAAACTACGAGCGGGCTCATCCCCTTCGAGAATATTAGGTGGTAACGGAGCGCGAGGTTTTGATTGCCGGGGTTTTCTGGGGCGTTGTTTTTGATGGGAAGTGTGTGGTTTCTGCTTTGGCTGTGAGAAGTCTTTCTGAAAAGATTCAGGTGAAATCATCGTAAGCGTAACTCTTCGCCGTTCCGTGTCGATATTGGTTACCCAAACTGTAATGACCGACCCGACACTTACCACATCGTGCGAATGTTTCACGTAATCATTTGAAAATTGACTGATATGTACGAGACTGCTGTCTTTCAATCCAATATCAACAAAAGCACCAAAATCCACAACATTCAATACCGTTCCCTTCAATTCCATACCTTCGCGCAGATCTTCCAATCGTAGGATGCCTTTCTTGAATATGGGTGACGGAAGATCATTCCTGGGGTCACGTCCCGGGCGTTTTAACAAGTCAAGAATGTCTAGCATGGTGGGGAGGCCGACATTGAGTTCAGTCGCGATATCAGTCTGGCTTATCAGTACCAGTTTACGGTTAAGTGCATCTCGACCTTCCTTGGATTGGAGGATATCGGTAGTGAAGTTAAACCTTTCTAAAAGCTTTTCAGTTGCTGGGTAACTTTCCGGATGAATCCATGTTTGATCCAATGGATTATCGCCACCAGAAATTTTAAGGAAACCCGCAGCCTGTTGAAAAGAAGCTTCTCCAATTCCGGGAACTTCAGTAAGTTGTTGGCGATTTCGGAAGGGGCCATGTTCCCTTCTCCAATCTACAAGACGTTGTGCCGTAAGCTGGTTTAACCCCGATACTCTGCGCAGTAGGGCTGCGCTTGCGGTGTTCAGGTCAACTCCGACGTAGTTGACACAAGATTCCACTACGGCAGACAAGGATTCACGAAGCAACTTGCTGGGTAAGTCGTGCTGATAAAGTCCAACTCCAATGTTGGGTGGATCGATTTTGACAAGTTCACTCAGCGGATCTAGCAAACGTCTTCCAATGGAGATGGTACCTTTTAGAGAAGCGTCAAAATCAGGAAATTCCTGTCGGCTTATTGCGCTGGTTGAATAAACGCTTGCCCCTGCTTCATTGACAATACAATATCGGAGGTCAGGGTGTTGTTCTTCGATCAGTTCTGCTATGAGTTTTTCAGTTTCGCGGCAAGCGGTTCCGTTTCCAATAGCAATAATCTGGATGGCATGCTTCTGAACAAGTTCCGAGATACGTTTCTTTGAAGGGGCTTGTTTTTCTGGTGAACTGTTGACATAGACCACGGCAGAATCGAGTACATTACCAAATTCATCAAGTGCTACTATCTTACAGCCACTGCGGAATCCAGGATCAATCGCCAGCGCTCGCTTATCGAGAACAGGGGGCTGTAGAAGCAGGTTCCGTACATTACGAGCGAAGACATCAATGGCGTGGTGTTCAGCGGATTCAGTTAATTCTCGGCGAATTTCACGGCAAAGACTGGGTAGCAGCAGGCGATTCAGTGCGTCCTTTACGATCCGGCTCAAGTATTCTTTATGTTGGCTGTTCTCAAGGTCGAGCTTTCTGAGCAGTAATTGGAAAAAAGAAGTTTCATCGTATTGGATTCGCACACGAATCACATTTTCACGTTCTCCGCGATTGGCCGCGAGAACGCGATGAGCCGGAATGGACTTTAGTGATTCACTGTAGTCGAAGTAATCCTGATAATCCGTTCCTTCATTCTCTGGTATGTCAGCACGAGTGGTAACAAGAGACCCTGATTTCCACAGAAGTTTTCTCAGAATGTCACGAATTTCTGGAAGCTCACTGATACGCTCTGCAAGGATGTGTCCTACCCCAAGCAGAACATCCTCGGTCGAAAAACGTCGATGTAAATTCTGGATGTATTGGGATGCCGCTTGCTCGAGATCAGAAACGGTCGTTTCCATATTCCAGATTTGATTGGCCAGGGTTTCAAAACCGTTTTTTTTGGCAGTGGTGGCCAGTGTTAATTTTTTGGGCTTGTAAGGAAGATAAAGGTCCTCGAGTCGTTTTGCAGTATTTGCCTGTTCAATCTGGCTGCTCAATTTCTTAGTCAGCTTACCCTGGGCTTTTAGGGTACGCAAAATTGTCATTTTGCGATCGGCTAATTGGCGCAAATATGCAGTTCGAGATTGAATTTCTCGGATTTGCTCTTCGTCTAAATTGCCGGTGACTTCTTTACGATAACGTGTAATGAATGGAACCGTATTGCCAGCATCGAGCAGCCCCAGAGTATTTTCAATCTGGAGTTTGCTCAGCCGTAGCTCTTGTGCTATTCGGTTCAAGTTGATGGGAAGTGGCCGATCCATCAGACAGGGTCCCCGTATGAAGGGCAAATGAAGTACTCATAACGAAATTACGATCCGTTCAGAGTACTGAGGACACAGTCAACGAAGTGGAAACTAAAAGTTAATTATAATAGTGTCAAGACAGTACGTTACAGGAAAAAAGGATCCGCTTTGTGTATTGGTGCTAGCAGAACATTCAAATGTGTAGCAATCCTGCTGTATGACGGCGGGATTGAAGGTTTGATTTCAAGGCTTTTCAGAGCTTATTGATCGAGCGGATAACATAGGTAAGACTCAGTAGGGATAATCCATTCCCCGAGCATGTTAATAAAGTCATTGACCTTATTATTGAAGAGTAAAAAACATTTCAAGCTAGCTGGTTCGCCAGTGGAGTTGCCGTCTTGAAATTGTGGTTAAGGGATACTTTCAGGTCTCCAACTGCCCAAGATAATCCACTGAGCAGAATTTGATGAAAGTTGGGGTTAGTCCATACGTCTTCCCGGTGTCCCATTGAGGTGAAAAACACACGACCCTTCCCATGATTACGCGCCCAGGTTTGGGGATAAGGGGGCCTGAGATAATCATCTCCGTCCATGTCCCGGGTATCCTGGACTAAGATGACTTGCATGTCATCGGAAAAATTCTTGAGCGCATACCATTCGTCAACGATCTCTAATCCGTTTTTTAACGGATTGATCCCAGGTGTTTGATCAGCAGCGACATTCAGAGTTCCTTTCTGCTGCGAACCGTGACTGATGAACTCACCTCCGATCATTTGTATGTAAGGATCCCTTTGGTCAAATGGTTGATTCTGATCACTGGCGCCTTGACTGTGGAAGGTGTCGCTTGCGCAATGCGTACCCACAAAACCTTTTCCACTTTCGATAGCATCCAAAAGAGCGGTTTTCCCTTTTGTACTGATTCCCGGGTGACCATCGATTCCGGGGGTCATATCTCCCTGTGTGAAAAAGAAAATCGCATCGTAGCGGTCCAGATCCGTATCAAAAATACGGCCATCTTTGGTTGCGGTAACTTCGAAGTTGTTTTGTTTACCGAGACGGGTAATCACTTGTTCAGCATGACTTAATTGACCGTTTTTACGTTTCACGACATCATGTTGGTATTGTGATGATTTGGTGAACAGGAGAATATTTTTTTTGCGTCCTTTTGTTGTTTTTGACCAACCTTCGGTAAAAGGCCAGGATGCCAGTGCAAGTCCACCCATCACATGCAGGTAGTTTCGGCGATTCATGATCATTCAGTCCTCGACAAGAAATACATTCGATGTCTGGTTATTTGCTTTCGAAACGACGGGATGATGAACTGTTTTCAATCTGTAACGAATAATGTTCGCTACTCTTATGTACCCGTGTCACGATGTATCGTGCAGTACAGGGATCCATTAAATTCGCTATGAATTTTTTGTTTGTGTTTTGCGCAATCGTCGCATCAAGGTTCAGATGTAGCTGATAGATGGCTTCTAATTGATCTGAACTTCGAAGGGTGTTAATAACTTCGGGGTGGGCACCTTTATGCGGTCCGTTACAAGCCACTGCTACGGTAGGTTTCACGGCATGCACCAGTACGGGGTTGTTACTATTGCTTAAACCGTGATGTGTAACCATATACAGGTCCACTTCACCTATTCGGTTTTCGGGGCATACTAAAGCGTGTTCCACATTCCAGGTCAAATCTCCCAGGCAGAGGAAATCAAAATCACCAAAAGATAGCAATACTCCCAGACTTTTTGCATTGTCGCTTGGGTCTGGCTGTTTGGCCTGGTGTTTCTCACAAAAGCGATTAGTTTTGTTTTTTGTGCCAGACGGGATGAACGATTCATTCGATACCATTACACGGATTATTACAGAAGGGATAGTGGGATCAGAAGAGGCACGTAGTGGTAATACGTCTCCCGGAACTAATGTCTTTGACTGACCATTGGAGACCTTTTGATAGAGTGCTAGCCGTTCCTGAAAATCAGCATCTTCTTCCAGTTTTTCCGGAATACCGCGGTCCCAGTAGTGCTTTACAGGGATGAAATTAGTGAGCGTCAAGATGCCGCCATAGTGGTCACGATGCCAGTGTGTGGTTACGTAGTGATCAATATGTTTTAGTTGGGCTTCCTCGATGGCTACACGTGCAATGCGCTTGGGATCTCGATCATTGAGACCCGGATTGCCGGAATCGATAAGGATGGATTCGCCTTCCGGTGTAACCAGTAAAGTAGCAGCGCCACCTTCTACATCGATAAAGTAGATATCCAGAGACCCTGTTAACGGTTCTGCCGAAGCGCTTTTGGTCAGGGGGAGTGCCAGAAGAAAAAACAGTGTTGCAGTGGAAATTAGTCGCATGAGGGCAACCCCGGACAAGGTGGTTACAGTGAAGAGACGATTCAATACGTCAAACAGTAACCGATGCATTCAGGATTAGCTAAGAGAAATGCGGGTTGTTGTGAAAAACAGAAACGGTTTCCTTGGTTTCAGGGCAAAGAGACTGGTGAAGGCCAAGCGTTTATCAGATCGGAATGCTGTCCTCACTCAAAGCTCTTCACCACGCAGTCTCGAGACTTCGTACGCATCTTTGTCTCCTCGACCCGACAGGCATATGACGAGCGATTCCTTGGGAGAACGCTGGGATGCCACTTTGATTCCTTCGGCTATTGCGTGGGCACTTTCCAATGCCGGTTGAATTCCTTCCAGACGAGCCAGTGTGTGAAAAGCATCCAGTGCTTCAGAATCAGAAACGTGGGTGTAGCGAACACGCCCAATACTGTGCCAGAAACTGTGTTCAGGACCGATGCCCGGATAATCAAGACCGGCGGAAATGGAATGGACAGGGAGGGTCTGACCGTCGTGATCCTGCATGACGTAACTTAAGCTGCCATGCAGAATGCCTGGTTCTCCATAGCAGGTAGTGGAAGCGTGTTGTCCTGGTTGATCGCCTGTGCCGCCAGCTTCAACTCCAATGAGTTCAACACGCTCATCTTCAATAAAAGGAAAGAACATACCTGCTGCGTTAGATCCACCCCCAACAGATGCGATTACAATATCAGGCAAATCTTGGTTTCGCTGTTGAAACTGATCTCGTGTTTCTTTACCTATTACGGATTGAAAATCACGAACCATCATGGGAAAGGGATGTGGACCTACCACACTGCCAATGCAATAGTGAGTATCGTCAACGCTTGCCATCCAGTCTCGTAATGCTTCATTGATAGCATCACGTAATGTGCGGCTTCCACTGGTAACGGAATGTACCTCGGCTCCCAAGGTTTTCATGGTGAACACGTTCAGTTTCTGACGACGTATATCTTCTTCTCCCATGTAAACGACGCATTGCAGTCCGAAGCGTGCACAAGCTGTTGCAGTTGCAACACCGTGTTGTCCTGCACCCGTTTCAGCAATGACCCGCGGTTTACCCATACGAAGGGTCAGCAGCGCCTGACCAACAGTATTGTTAATTTTGTGTGCACCCGTGTGGTTCAGATCTTCACGCTTGAGGAATATGCGCGCTCCCTTGCAGTAGTCCGTCAATTGTTTTGCTGAGTATAGAGGGGACGGTCTGCCAACAAAATCGTTAAGATATCCTTGCAATTCACTATGAAAATCAGGATCTTGACGTACCGATTGATAGACGGAAGTTAGTTCGTCTAATGCGTGCATCAACGTTTCAGGAACAAAACTTCCTCCAAACGATCCAAAACGGCCTCGTTCATCCGGTAGGGCTGTTAAGCGGAGTGTATCCACCATGTGGGTCTCTATAGATTAGTCGAAGAATTTGGGAACGTTCATGGAGCGGAAATGAAAACCGGATAAAGGCAGCCGGAACTGGAAACTCTATTGAATGGCAAGGTGATAGTTTGTTCCAGGGTCTAAAAAACGATTTCAAAAAACATAGAAACAGGTGTAATGATGCCAGAGCTTCCAGAGGTAGAAACGGTCGTACAAGCGCTTAGACCCTGCCTTCAGGGATGTTTGCTGACACGTGTTATTGTACATGATCCTCGCGTACTGGAAATACCTCCGAGTAGCTTTACGGAACGTTTGAGAAAACGCCACATTCAAAAGGTCTGGCGAAGAGGGAAGTGGATTCTTATTACGCTGGACGGCCATGAAACGATTTTGATTCAATTGCGAATGACCGGACAGATGTTGTTGGTGGCTCCGGAAAGGGATCAACATCTGCGTTTGTTCTTTGAGTTGGAAAATGGAAAGGGATGTTGGTATTACGATACGAGGTGCTTGGGGCATATCACTTTGCTAACCGCAGAACAACTCGAAGAACGGGTATCTGAACGATATCTGGGACCGGATGCTCTGGATATTTCTCAAAGTGACTTGTTCAGCCGTCTGCAAAGCACAAAGCGCAATATTAAATCGACTCTTCTGGATCAGCGTGTAGTAAGTGGCATTGGTAATATTTATGCAGATGAAATCCTGTTTAAGATGGAAGTACATCCGGAAACGCCTGCTTCTGGTTTAAATAGGAATCAGGTCAGCCAGTTACGAAGAGCTATCAGAAGTGTGTTGAGGAAGGCTATCAAAAAAGGGGGCTCAACACTACGGGACGGACAATACCAGAATGTTAATGGAAAACCGGGATACTTTCAGATGGAGCATTGTGCCTATGGGCGAGAAGGCGAACCGTGCCCGCGTTGTGAGGGAACGATTGCCAGGAAGCGTATTCATGGCCTTAGCTCAAGGTCGAGTTATTATTGCCCTTTGTGTCAGCAAAAGCCTATTGGAGTATGAACAATACCTAAGTGATAACTTAATGACCATGGGGTGCTGTAAACCAATTCAGTCGCCTTCACTATTTTCCGATTAAAGTCTCCTCCAGTTGCTTTCGGAGGTGAAATAGAACGGGATCTGAATGAACGGTAACATCACTGTAACGAATGATTTCTCCTTGTGGCTTATCCGTCTTCAGAATAGCACCGGAGGCCAGTCCCATAGGAAGTGCTGCGTGTTGTACACTTTCTTTGGCAGTCATCAGCTTTCCAAAAATGGTGTAACCTCCCTCACCGTCAAGCGTTTCATGCGCTTTGAGATTACGTTTTGCGCAGGCTGCGACATCAGCGACAAAGTTCGTGCTTGTACCAGTCGGTTGGTTCAATAGCACAGCAGAGGCGACACTAACTCCCAGTTCTAGTCCGACCAAATGATGTGAGCGTGAGAGTGCAGCATATTCTCCGGAAGAATCGGTATGACAGCCGTATTGTTTGAAACATTGCTGCGTATATGGATCAGAGGATTTGAAAGTAACATAAACTCCCCATCTAAGATTCTGCGGAACAGGGTTACCGTCGCGATTTACGCTGGAAATAACTTCAACAATTCCGGGTTCGGAAAGAATGCCTCCATGCTCGGCCGGTTTAAGAACAGACGCAAGTTCATCGATTCTAACTGGGGGAAATCGAAGTCCGTATTCTGAAACTCCTAGACCGGTTGCGTTAGCGACGGCCGCCATTTCGATAGCCGATTTGGTCCCATCAATAAAAGAATTAAACATCTTCGCATTGAGATGATCCTGCTTAGCTTGACTCGAAGAAAGACCGTAGTAATCCCAAACCGTATCGGGCGTCGAAAAGTGGTACTCCGGCAAAAATTTGGTTCCCTTTCCAGCGGCCACTACTTCAAAACCAGAAATTCTTGCCCAATCGACCAGTTCGCAGATCAACGCGGGTTGGTCACCATAGGCCATGCTATAGACAACACCAGCGTCTTTTGCTTGCTTGCTCAATACAGGACCAATCAAAGCGTCAGATTCTACAGTTACCATGATGACATGGTGGCCCGCTTCAATAGCTGCCTTGGCATGGGCGGCCCCGGCTTCTGGATTTCCGGTAGACTCAATAAGGACATCAAGATTGGATTCAATTAAAGCAGAGGTGTTTTCCGTGAGGGATATTTTGTTGAGTCGAGCGGAATCATTGATTCTCGTACTGGTTGTTTGAACGGTTATTTGTTCATGGTCCCAACCCAGAGTTGTTAAGGTTTTGTGCGCCGTGGAGAGTTTCAAGTCAGCAACGCCGATGATCTGAAACCCAGGTGTTTTACGAGCCTGAGCAAGAAACATAGACCCAAATTTTCCAGCGCCAATTAAACCGATTCGAATCGGTTTCCCCTCTTCTGAGCGTTGCATCAAATTATGGTACAAATTCATGGGAAGCCCTATACAGGCGAATGATTGTTGCGGCGTTATGCAAAATGAATCCGTCGCAGGTCGTGTTACTTAAATCAAAGGTTGTTGTTTGAAAAGGCTAGTGCGGGACAATGACTGCTTTGAGGCACTCCATATTCATGGCGGTTGCAATTGCCTGCTGGATTCCAGAAGCAGAAAAGGGAAAAGGCGTTTGCATTTGATGCCAAGGATAGCGGTTTGCAATTCTAGACATCATACCGATTCCAAGTGCAATGTCGTTTGGTGTGAATGCCCAGCTTCCCAGCAAGTTGATATCTTTAGAACAAATCCGATGCCAGTTTGTCTCAACTGATCCAACATCCGTGAATTGTCCCATTTCGACATAGGTACCGCCATCTCTCAGCATTTCAATACCTTCGGGGCCAGCTGACGGGTGTCCGGAACAGTCAATTACGAGGTCAGCGCCATAGTTCCCAACAAGGTCACGAACACGGTCAATCCGCTTTTGGGGTGTGTCGTGGTCGTCCAGGCACACAGTCGCATCTGCTCCAAATTCACGACATAAAGATAAACGGGGAGTTTCCGGAGCACCGACTACCAATACGCGTCCCGCACCCATTTCATACGCCGCAACAAGACTGAGCAGACCGATGGGTCCCGAACCTTGAATAACTACCGTGTCACCTACACAGAATCCACCAACACCAATGGCACGATTAATAGCGCGGATACAGCATGTGAGCGGTTCAGTTAAGGAACCCATCATGGAGGAAAGACTGTCTGGTAAACGGTAAATCTTGGTAGCTGGGAATAGATCCAGATCGACGTATACCATTTCGGCCCACCCACCCCATAGATGAGGTGGTTTTTCAAAAGGGATATAACGACCGTAGTACGTCGGGTTAAGGCAACGATTGGCGTGGGCGGGATAGTGAACACAGTAGTCGCACTCACCACACGACATCAAAGGAGGTAACATAATTCGGTCACCAGGCTGAAGGGGATTGCCCATGAAGTCCTGTGTGAGTGATTCGCCTATTTCTTCTATCACTCCTGCTAATTCGTGTCCGAGCGTCAGGGGCCAAGGCAACGGCTTGGGCCAGTGTCCTTTTAGAATATGTAGATCTGTACCGCAAACACCACATGCTTCGATTTTTATCAAAGCAGCTCGCGGGCCAGGTTTCGGACGTGGTACGTGTTGGATCGTCGGATGAGTTTTGGGACCTTCAAAAGTCGCTACACATACGGTTTGTTTCATAATGAGATATTTTATTGTTGGAATAGCTACGCTAGTCAGCCTGACAAGTGAAGGTTCGTCCTGGATAAGACATCCAATCAAAAAGGTTTGCCGGATAATCGGTGTTCAGGAAAACCATCGACAGGAAATGCTTCTAGAAACGAGGGCATTTCAGTTGTGGTCCATGAGCAGCAAATGGTACGAAAACACACAATGTGCCGTGAATCGAAATGTCTATGAATCGCAATCGATATCACCGGCAAAGGAAAGAGCTTCTTTTCGAGAACACAGGTGCCGAATACCGCTCACTTCGTTCTGCTACCATTATTGAGTCGGGTTTTTCAGCAGTTGTGACGCCGTGGATGATTCAGATGAACCTGGAAGTACTCGAGTCAGATCATCACTTGTAATCGAGGGACACCAATACTTCTCTATGTGTTCAACAACCAGTTCTGTTCCACGAGTGTGACTGACATATGGAGGTTCTCTTGGGTCGTACATAGCATCTGTCAGGTCACGTACGAGCACTACGTTTTTGCCGAGTCGAACAAGTTGTCGAATCCCAAAAGGACGACCCAAAACACACATGTTAGTGTGGACGCCCATGATAGCGATATTGGTAATTCCTTCTGCTTCACAGAAATTAAATATTTCATCCCCACGATCACTGACACCGTCAAATCCTGATATGTCAATACCCGGATGTTGTCGAGAGAAAACGCGAACGGCTGGCCCGACAATTGGATCATCACAGGGACTCTGTGAAGCATCTATTGGCATTGCAGCCTCCACCTTGGGATCAAGATAGCACCAGTTTTCGAGTGGTACGGGAGGAGATGCCAGAGGTGCCTGTTGCATCCGTTTTCGAAAGGCAGTCTTAACGTATTGGTCCATGGTTCCACTGGGGGCGTGAATGATCATAATTCCGTGGTTGCGGGCAGCTGTTAAAACGGCATTCATTCTGGGTACCATGTTGGAGACGCGCTGTGCGGCCGATTTACAATAGTGGTTGTCCCACATGTCACAGATAATAATTGCAGTTTTCGAGACTTCCCAGTCCGTTGTCTGTGTGATTGTTTTAAAGGCGTTTTTCTGGGCGTCGATCGTGCGACGAACGCGTGTGATGAGACGAATCTTTCCTGGAACATGGGGACGTTGAACACGGGTTCCGGGGGAAGAGGGCTCCCCGGCCATTGAGGGCAAAGTGGTAATGCCAACAAGTAAAATCAGGAAGATAGTGTATGTGCGCATGGTCACACCTCGTTTTGACAACATGAAAGATTCTTAGCAAGTCACCGGGTTGGAGCTAACGCTTGAATGTGACGGTCGTTAAACAACTGTGGAGAAAAAACGAGGCAAGTCACTCAGTGGAAGAACTTGACTCAATGTTCTAGTAGAAAAGTACCCCCACGGGGAGTCGAACCCCGGTCTCATGGCTGAGAACCATGGATCCTAGGCCACTAGACGATGGGGGCCAGTAAGGACACAATTGTTTTTAAGAGTTCAGTGGCCATATGTCAAGGACCTGTTGTGTCCAATGGTTACGATACGGGCAAAGGTTATTTAAACCATCAGAATCACGATGGCCGCTAGGGAAACCAGAGCAAATAGTCCGGTCAACCGAGACAACGCCAGGTCAGAATCATGCGATGTTTGTGGTTCATCAAGTAGTGATTCTATAAACGTGATGCGTTGCTGAAGACGGAAGTGCTGCCATGCAAAGATAGAGTGATTCGCTTGACAGGAATCTTCCAGTTGTCTCAACGACTGGACAAACCTGTCAATGCTGGTTGGACAACAATGTGCTGGAACAGGATGGTTGTTAGGAACAGAATGTTCTGCCTCAGTGCAGGTGAAGTTTCTGCAGGACAGGACACGGCAAGCGTAAAGATCAGCCTGGCGTTCGAGCCTTCTTGAGTAGTAAGCAAAAACGCTAAAGATATAAAGGAGTGTGATAAACATTGTGATACACCAGGTGCTCCATTCCGGTAGAGTTTGAAACCCAGGCAGGTTGCCTGCGGAAGTACGATCAATAAACAGTAAGATTGCCCCAAGAGGGATGAGTCCCAGGACACGTAGCCACAGGTGGTGATGTTTGATGTGGGCGATTTCATGTGCAAAAATGTATTCAAGTTCTGACGTTGCAAACTGAGATAACAGGCGGTCGCTCATCAGAACGAATCGTAATCGCGATATGAAACCAGTGACCAGTGCGTTGACTACCTTGTCTTGTGTTTCCCAGATAAGTATGTCACGGATCGCTACGCGCGATCGCTGGCAAATGATTGTAAACTGCTCCCGCAGTCGATTTTCTGTAAGGGGTCTCGTTTTCCAAACGGTGACGAGAAACAACGGTGAGCACAGGAAAGTCAGTATGATTGCGGCAATGAAACTACTCTGTTGTACATATGAAGGTGAGAAGATCAGCAGGATTTCAAATATCGTCATTAAAAGTAAGGCTGGGATAAATATCAGAGCGCAATGGTGACGTAGTTGAAAAAGAAGGTGTTGGGCGCGTGTAGAGCTCAGGGACCCTTTTCTGACCAAACCTTGTTTTTCCAAGACATGATCTACTTTGTAGAATGCCAACCATGACACAATGGAGGCAATGAAAAAGGGGGACAAAAGACACAGCTCGTCAAACAAGATCGTGTCGTTCAACATCCAGTTTATTCGAATGATATGTGGCCATTTGGTCACTAACATTATCGAGCCGAAAATTACCAGTATGAATGCGGAATGCAAGCGTTGAAGTTTCTGGTACTGACTCAGATATTGCATTCGCAATTCTGGCATCGCACGTAGTTTTTGTGCGGTATAAGAGGCTAGGATCCAAGCGGTTAAACCGCAGACAAAAACACCTGAACAAACAATCAAAAGATGAGGCACAGGTGCTTGCACCCGCATAACCGGTCTTACGGATGCTAAAATCATCAGGCACAATACTACAAGCGGACCAAAGATCATCGTGTGTCGAGTTTTAAGTAGCGAACATTCGCATTTTCAGTGGGTTACAGGGAGGGTTCCGGTAGCTAAGAAGGGGGTCATTGTAATACGATCAGACAGGTAGGTAGATATTTTTTAGTGAGAAAGTACGTGTTTGAAGCAATGTTCGATTCTTTCGGACTGCGAAATAGATGTTTGTACGTTATGATCTAGTAATGCGTAGAGTAGGTTTCATTAACAACCAGTTATATAGTATTGTGACGACGGAGCGCTGATGAGCGAAGAGAGTGAAATTAAAGACGATCAGGACAGATGGGACTTATTGGCCAAAGATCTTCTTGGGGGAGACGAAGGGCTTGATAAGGTTGTTGACTTGGAAAATTTAGAAGAAGAAGAGTTAAGCACACAATTTCCGCTTCCCCGAAATGATCGAGATGAACTGTCGGATTCGAATCCTGATATGGAAGAGTCATTGGATGATGAGGAAGACGAATCGATAGAGCTGATGCTCGGCAGTGATGTGGACTTGGACCAAATTATAGATCCCGATTCCGAGGAAACAATTGACAATGCCTTTGGAATGGGTATTGATCTGGATGATAGTAGTGAAGGGTCATCGGATACCCAAGAACGTACGAAGAAGAAGTCTTCTCGTTCCCGTCGTTCCCGGCGCCGAAGAAGTGCACCTGAATCGGAAGAGGCCGTTGTTTTCGAAGAAGCAGCGCCGGCCTCTGAAGAAAGGGGCCGTGATCCTGTAGGATCACAATCCAGCGCTAAAAAGGCAGATCAGATTCCCAGTTGGTCTGAAGCCATTGCGTGTTTGAAAAGAGGCTCTTCCCACTCTGGAAACGCGAATAGTCGGAATTCAAATTCCAATCGCCGTCGATCCAAAGGTAGCAGCCGCCAATCTTCGTGAAAAGAAATCCTCCGGCAATCCCTGGATAATCTCGGCGCAAACTACTTATGAACGCGACGATTACTCTGGTGCGAAACACTTCGCACCAGCCGTTTTAGGGGTTCTGTTCGAAGTTCGAGTTTGGGATGAACTTCAATTGAGAAAACCGTCTTCCCGGAGCATCCGAATGGTTCCGGAAAAGGCATCAATCACATGCTCAATGTCATCGGCTGTGTGTTCACATGAGGTCATGGCTCGCCATCCTCCCATGTCAACACCGTGCAGCAGTAATGCGCATCGAAAGGCACGGGATAAACCAGCATCGAATTTTCGGTCCAACTGATCATATTGTCCGTTACAGGGAATGAAGTCATCACTGCTCGAACGGGGCCCATCGTATTCCGGAAGAATCTTGATACCGGAAAATTCTCCGTAGGCAATCCAGTTAACGCCTTCATTCTCAAATAATCGGTTTAGACGCCCACGTATGGTTGCAGCGGTCTCATTGGCTTTCCGATTCGGATCACCGGACGAAACGATCTCAAGAGTTGCCGAACCAGCGGCCGCCGAAAGAGGATTGGCATTAAATGTTCCGGGATGCTTCATTTTTTTCCCGGAAGTATTCTTGAATGAAATACATTCAAGAATATCCTCACGTCCAGCAACACAACCACCGGGCAGTCCTCCTGCGAGAATCTTGGCCATGGTTGTCAAATCAGGAGTTATTTCGTAGTGACCTTGTGCACCACCCTGGTGGACGCGAAATCCACTGATTACTTCGTCAAAAATGAGAATAATGTCACGTTCAGCAGTCAACTTTCTAACACCGCGAAGAAAATCCCCTTGAACGGGGGCGACGCCAAAGTGAGATCCTGTAGCTTCGAGGATGACACAGGCCGGATTCTGTTTGTCGAGTGTTTCTTCAAGGACTTGTAGGTCGTTTGGAGGAACAATGACTAAGTCTTCCATAACACCAGGTGTTACGCCAGGAACTTCGAAACTATCAAAAGGTGCTTCGTTTCCCGGAACCAGTGCATCGTGCCAGCCATGAAAGTGTCCAGTGAATTTAAGGACTTTGTTACGTCCAGTAAAAATACGAGACAGCCGCAGTGCCATCAGGGTGGCCTCGGTGCCACTGGAGGTGAATCGTAATCTTTCAGCGGATCGAATCAATTTCTTAACCCACTGTCCCCATTCAATCTCCAGTTCATGACAGCCTCCAGGGTGAGTTGCTTTTGCGACCTGCTGCTGAACTGCGTCTACCACCGCGGGGTGGCAGTGCCCTAGCAGCAAGGAGCCATGGCCAACCCACAAATCCACCAGTTCATGTCCCTCGATCGTCCATTTATGTGATCCCTGTGCACGCTGTACATAAATAGGGAAGGGTTGAAAGTGACGGGCGTCGTGTGTCACACCATCAGGGAAAGTCGCTTCTGCGGTTTCGAACAGTTTGTGTGACTGGGCATAGTGTTCATGGTACTTAGCCTCTACTGTTGATAGTGTGGCTTGGCTCATCAAGGTCTCCCGTAAAGAGGTGTTCTTAAAGAGTGATTGTCATGGAAGGTGTTCGAGATATTTTGCTGTCAAAATGACTGACATGGATTATAGCGGTGTCAGGAGATTCATAAAAGAATTTCCTTCTGTATCACGGCAGCTTAAAACGGATAGAGGTATGTTCGTTTTATTTTTCACGGCACAAGAAAAAGCAGCATGAATGAAAGTGCAACCATATTGTTGATAGCATGTGCAATGATACCTGGTATTAAGGATCCTCGAAAATGTCTTAAAACGGCAAAACTGGCGCCTAGGGTAAACAGTGGAGGAAGTGCGATGATTCCTTGAGGATGTACCAAGGCAAAGACTACAGAGCTTATGACTATAGCGCCTAGCGGGCTAAGTCTGGAAAGCAAGGCACCTGTAAGCACTCCTCGAAACAGGGTTTCTTCAATCAAGGGGGCTAGAATGGTAGCCATCAAGAACAGCCCTGTGATGACAAGACCAGACGGGGCATTACCAAGAAGTTCCTGGATAGGATGGGACGGCGGCGGTATTTCGGGCAGCAGTGCTTGAAGGAAAAGAGCCAAAATGCCGGCTAAGGGTAGCAGTGGTAAAGTCATTGCATATCCGAGAAATCCCCAGCCAATATTGGCCCCGATACGTTTGAAGTTCCAGCCGATATCCCGCAGGGCTATGGGTGGGTTACCTGTGTACAACCAGAGCAGGCTGGTAGCAGTCGTGAGTTGTATCGCAATGGAATAATACAACTGGACTTCAATATTGGGGCCTACGGGCAACCAAAAAAGTGAGCAAACCAACGGAATCGCCAAGTAGAGTGTAAAGGTTTCCCATAGCTGGATGTGGTGACCATTTGGGTTCCCCGTGATCGTTGTCGGTCGGGGAATATGAAATCGAATGGGATTACGAAGGTAAATTACAAGGAAAACGATACCCGAAATGAAACCTATAAATGCCGTTACGAGTAATCCAGTTACAAGTAGAAAAAGAGGTACGAGTGTAGAAATAATGTCTTGTTGCAACGCTCTTTTAAGCGTCACTATTTCTGGATTGTGACCGAGTTGTTGTTGAACGCTGATATGTACCAGTGTTTCGTACCAGTCGAGTTCTAACTGTTTGAGCGTGGGTTCAATCTGTTCCCATTGATCCGCTGTTAAAGATGTTTCTTCAAGGGGCGTTTGATAAATGAAGGTCCAGAGTTTTTCTTCTTTTCCCGAAATGCTCTGATTCTCTCGCGCCACTTGAATTAGATTCTGAAAATGTTTCTTGGTTGGTTTCAACCACATTTGTACAAGGGCACATCTTCGTCGTGTAACAATCGGTTGCTCAACGAGGTTCAAGTCGTCCATAGAAAAGGTCTGGAGGATATCATTTTGAATGGGATCCGGTAGTTCTTTCCAACGGTCGTTCAGTTTTAGAAGGACGGATATTCGTGCAGGTAAACCGATGGGAATGGCGGTTTGTGCTGTTTTGGGTTCTGCCTTCTGGCGCTGCTGAATTGGATTTCCCGGAGCTGGCGGGACCGGTTTTACGAATGGCAGTAACAGGTTAACGAGGTAGACAAGAATGACAGCGGAGGCTAACAGCAGTACCAGCAGTCCGCGAAAGGAACGGTTGGTATCCTGTGATTCTTGAAAGTCCGTAAAATTTTGAAAGGGTTCGGACATATCATTCCAGTGTTAAGTTAAAAAGGATCCAGTAATTAAATACCAGAATGGGCATCATGCGGCGTTTGATGATGGGTTTGGCCTGTCGGAAAAAGATGATGGCGAGTGACGATCATATTGTACAGTTCATGGGCGATCATCTTGTGAGCACGGGTATTCGGGTGGCCATCTACCGGGTTGGTGCTGATCCATAATTGTCTTAGATCCCGTTCGTTTTCCTGGTCCATAAATGTTTGAAACAGGTCGAAACCATCGAGCACATACCAACCGAATTCACGGAATAAAAGCTGCAGTGGTTGATGGAGGTTTTGATAATGAGCGCTTTGACGGTTAAGGTCTGATGTAATCCAGGCATCGTGAATGACTATTATGACTGGAATACGGGGCTCGTAATGGTCCAATAGGAAATCGTTCATGGCGGACAGATGACCGAGATGTTTTAACCAAAGCGGTCCCTGTGCAAAGTAATGATCAATTTTCAGATTTCCCGAGTCATCTATTCCCTGCAGAGACTGCGACCACTGTAATGCACGAATTTTTCGCATACTCCAGCGAATCAATTGGGACCCAATCAGATTAGAACCATAGTTGTCAGGCATCACATAATTTTCCTGACCAGGTGAGGCGATAGGTTCGGCATCATTGTGGTCGTATCCAACAATAATCAAGTCCGGTGAAAGAGAGACGAGTCGAGTCCGTAACAGTTCCAGGTGCTGGACGGAGTTGTAGCCAGGTACCGCGAGGTTCAGTATTTCAGGAGTCCTACTGTGAGGGAGATCATTAAGTAGTTCCTCCAATTGGCGTAGATACCCTTGTTGCTCAGGTAGTTTCCACGCATACATATTCGAATCCCCGATCCCGACAATGCGGAATACATCAGAAGATTTTTTTAACGGATAAAGAGTGCCGCGATATCCAGCTTCATTGATGTCGTCAACGGAGTAATCGGGCCTGAGTTCGTAATAAAGTTGGGGATTGGAGCTTGGTTTGACAAGGTCGCCCAGATGAAAATGGATTTCTTCGTAACTGCGCAGTTCGGGTAGAAGATCGGTTGGGAGAATTCGAACGACACCTTCGGCTAACAAACATGAAACAATGAGAGAGAACGTAACAAGCACGGCGGTGGCAGTTCGCTTGGGTTTACGGGCGTCAGGTTCATCGCTTGACATGTCAGTTAAGCCTGTCGAATATGGTTTGTTTCATGCGAACGGGCCTGGAGGTAATTCAGGGTTCGTTTTGCTGCCTCCCGGCCACTGTGTATACAGTCTGGGATTCCTATTCCGTGATAAGCGTTTCCGGCGAGTTCCATCCCACGCCATTTTGTCATGCGTTCTTCTATGTTTCGAACGCGGGATTGGTGCCCGATGGTATATTGCGGCATGGATTCATGGTGACGGCACAACGTTGACCAGACTGGTTTCTGGGTGATTTCAAGCAGACGACTGACTTCTTTATGTGCTAATTGACAGAGGTCATGATCGTCTTGTGCGAGAAGTTCCGGCTGAAGCGCACCGCCTATGAAGACCCGAATTATTATGTGATCTTTAGGGCCTCTTGCAGGAAACTTCTCACTTAAGAAGGAACATCCCAAGATGGAAAGGCCTTCTATTTTGGGTATTAAAATGCCAAATCCAGAAATGTGTTTTCCAATCTGATCCCGATGGTATTGCAGAATAGCAATTGCAGTTGAAGCATAAGGTATCGAGTCGAGCTGTTTGCTCAAAGAATCGTCAAACGATTTGACTAACGGAGCCGCGTGAACAGAAGGTACAGCAAGAATGACCGCGTCCGCATCATAATATATGGGACCTTGGCAATCGATTCTCCAGGAATTATTTTCAGAAGGAGTGAGTTGAGTCACTTTTTTATCTGTTTTGATGCAGTTGCTCCCAACCTTTTTTGCCGTTTCGTGAATGAGTTCAGACATGCCACCACGTGGGCTGACAAAGAGATCAAAACGGGCACCACTGCTCTCAGAGGTACGTTGGGTTTGTTGTTTTCTTACTGCCTGAATCAAACTTCGGTGCTGTTTTTCCCAATCTACAAATTGAGGCATGGTAGCTCGAATGCTTAAGTGCTCAGGATCCGCAGTGTAAATACCACCCAGAAGTGGTTGTACAATTCGATCCAGCGTTTCACGTCCCATTCTACGAGTTACAAAGGAAGCGACACTTTCGTCTGATTCGGATTTCTGGCGAGGAAGTAACAAATCCATAGCTAATCGAAGTTTCCCGCTCCAGCTTAGAATGCGAGACATGGCTATTGGCCAGAAACGACTGGGAGCAAGTAATACAAACCCCGTAGGAATCTGGATGAGTTTGCCATTTCGAACCACGAAGGTTCTTCGGTTCTGTGGTTGGGTTTCTATGAGTTGATCGTCAATATTGAGTTCACGGCAGAGGTCCAATGCCCAGGGTTTGCTGGTTATAAAGGAATCCGCTCCGGTTTCAATCACGTAGCTGGATAGGTTTTCTTTGTTTTCACAATGATACAAACTTTGAACAACTCCCCCGACCTGATTACGGGACTCCAGTAAAGTTACTTCGATGGGAACAGCAGATTGTCTGGAATGTTGTTCCAGTTGATAGGCAGCAGACAGGCCCGTGATGCCACCACCCACAATGAGAACCCGGTTGGCCTTTAGCTTATTCATGGGCGTGGTTCAAATGTTCGCAATAGCAAAGAGGATGATCAGTTACGGTATGCATACTGTTGGAGATAGAACCGGTGACAGATTTCGGCATACCAAAGTATACTAGGTTAAAGAAGAAGCAAAGTTAGCAAGGTCCTTAAAATTATCACAATACACGGTATACGAAAGCTGCTTCCGTAACGATTCTCCGAGCGCACACCCTCCGAGAACGAGAGCCGTTCTGTGTTCCGCTGCGATGTTGTGAAGCTGATTACACGTGTAAATGAAGTACTCCGTGTCGTCTATGCAGGAAACACTTAACCAAACGAGTTTTGGCTGGATATCTACGACAGCTTTGATCACCGTTTCTACAGGTAGACCGCTCCCGAGAGATTCAGCATTCCATCCGAGCTCTTTCAGTATCAGTCCAGCCATCATTGTAGCTATCTGGTAGGGATCTTTCACTAAGGTACCACCAATCGCTACGGGCGCTGATTCGGTGGCTTGCCGTAGTGTGCGCTGCAATTCAAACAGGATACGTTGCGTAATTTCACAGCACCGGCGTTCCTGATAGATTGCAATATCTCCACAGCCCCAAAGCTCTCCAATTTGGTCTAGTGTGGGGGCTAGGACGTCGTCACATATCTCGCGAATCGATCGATCTTGGAGGTATAAATCGAAAACCAGGCGGCGGCATTGTACTTCATCCCCTTCGATCAGCGCATGGACCAGTAAGGTTTGTGTGCGGCTAATGACACGAGCTCCTTTTCCCGTGTTGGATGGCAGCCCCAGCATGTCAGGCCTCTGAATTTCTCGTCCGGAATGACGGAGATAGGCAATGACTTCCTGAACTTCCAGTCTCCTGTGTCCTCCCGCTGTTCGAATAGATGGCAAAATACCCTGGTCACACCATCTTTTGAGTGTCGATTCACTGACTCCGATTGCCCGGGCAACCTGTTTGGGGGTTACGAGGTCATCCATTTTTCACCAATTCGAGTGTTATGAATGATTTTATTAGGCATGGATGTTTCGGAATGAACTTTGGAACCAGAGAATTGAAAAGTCGCTTTTATAGATCGATAACCCCACATCAGCAGGACTATTCTATGTTTTTTTAGTGGCTCGTAAACGAAAATTTTTAACGATCACCAATGCAATAATAGTCGAAATGAACGAATTATAATGGTCTGTTGCGACTTGAAACGATCTTTTCGGTGAGGTGGGTACAATATGGAACGACAAATTTTCCAACAGTTAGGAGGGATTGAAAACAGCTGATTTTACGTCGTTTCGCATTTTTGAAATGTAGAAAGGAAGATTAATGTAGACGGGTTCGTACCATACTACATCTTGTCTTGGAGGTAAGTAATTAGACACCTGAACGTTGTTGACTAAGCTCATGTACGTAGTCAACCAAGGCGATGACATTATCGACTGGAGTTTGGGGAAGGATGCCATGGCCGAGGTTGAAAATGTGACCTGGGCGACCTTCAGCTTGGTCAAGAATGACTTTGGTTCGATTACGAATGTCTGCAGGTTCAGAAAACAAAACCATGGGATCAAGGTTGCCCTGTACGGCTGTTTGAGGGCCGAGTGTCTTCCTTGCTTCGCTCAGATCGATGCGCCAGTCCAGCCCAATCACCTCCCCACCGGATTGTTGTAAAAGCGGTAATAAGGAAGGGTTGCCAGTTGCAAAATTAATCACCGGTACGGTTCCATTAATACCATCGATTACTTGCTTTGTGTACGGAAGTACGTATTCACGGTAATCGTTCGGACTCAGACATCCTGCCCAACTGTCAAACAGTTGTACAGCTTGTACCCCTGCTGCAATTTGTGCAAGAAGATATTTAACCAGACCTCGGCTGAGTCTATCCATCAAGGCGTGCCAGTTTCCCCGGTCACGATACATGAGTATCTTGGTGTGCTCGAAATGCCTGGAACTGCCTCCTTCAATCGCATAGGAGGCCAGGGTGAAAGGGGCACCCGCAAAACCTAAAAGAGGGATATGTGCAGGTAATGCATCACGTGATTTTTGAATAGCCTGATACACAAAATCGAGAGTATCAACAGATTCAAGTTCCCGAAGACGATCCACGTCCGAGCTTGTTCTAATGGGATTGTGAATAACCGGGCCTTCACCTTTTGCGTATTCAAGATGGACGCCCATCGGTTCGAGAACGGGAAGAATGTCAGCGAAGATGATAGCGGCATCAACCCCGAGTCGTTCTACTGGTTGTAAGGTAACTTCAGCGGCCAGGTCAGGATTCTTACAAAGTTCCATAAAGCTGACTTTTTCACGGATGGACCGGTATTCTGGCAAATAACGTCCTGCTTGCCTCATGATCCATACGGGAGTTGTGTCCGTTTGCTCATTTCGGCACGCTTTTAGAAATCGGCTATCATTCAACACGTTGTTTGAACCTTCCATGAGGTCAGTTGTATGTAAAACAGTTCTATTGCGATCGATAACCTGAGCGCGTTTTTTCAGGAGCAAATCGACACTACAGGTAGCTGCTTCTTGTATGAAAGAACGGAGCTTAGGCCGTTGTGGTACTAAGTCTACCGACACCCCATGGTACCATAGGCCTTCGCTGGCACTAGGTCCTATAGAACAGACAAGAATATGGTCTAGGGCCTGCCGTAAAGCTTGTAGTTTTCCATGCTTTGCAGCAAAGGAGATCAGGTGATCTACCTGCACGCGGCTGGTGAAAAGCAATACGTCGGCATGGTTATCCAGAATTTGAGTTAAGGCGTCATGAAGAAGAGTCGTGTCTTCTGGAAAATCCCAACGATAAACCGGTACTCTCAGCAGTCGAGCACCACGGGCTTGAAGGCCTGCTATTAGATTTGGATTAGGTATTCCATATTCTTGAAGTGCAAGGTGACAGCCATCGAGTGTGAGCTGAGTTTCTAGCAGAAGAAGTAATTCTCGCCAAGTATTTGGTTCGGGCACCTGAAAAGCGATGGGAATATCGAATTCTCTTATTACGGCAGCAGGTTTGGGGCCGCGAGTAATAATAGTTGTTTCAGCAATAGCGTTGAGTATTCGTTCTTTGGTGTAGAGTTCGAAAGAGGAGTTCAACAAAAGGCGTGCCCCCACGCCTGTAAGAAAGACAACGGTGTCCAGTGTCTTGTCCAACAAGTGTTTTGCAAACGACTCAACGGCCGAATGATCACCGAGAGGAATTTCTCGCATCGATGGGGCGACAAGTGGCGTTCCCCCATAACGACGAATAAGATGAGCAGTTTCCTTACTCATTCGACTTTCAAATGCAACGACTTTAAGTTCAGAAAAATCGGGTGATGAGCTGCTCATGCTCTAGGGGCCAATACGTAATCAACGAATCTGTACAATCCTGGTTGGAACGAATAGTGCTGTATTCTAGAGATGAATGCACAGGAAGTCACATATTGCAAAAAGGAAAATGATATTCCGGTCTCATTATACTGGGGTTGACCCACCTGATAGTGGTCAATATAGTGCCGCGACTATGTGCGCCAAGAAACAATTGTTAATTATGTGTTTTGTCATAACTCTAGTTTCAAAAATGAGTTATGGACATGCTGGCCCAGAGTTCGTTCTGGCCAATCGCGGTGCAATACTGAAGCAGGTCAGCAAATCCCGATTGACACCGCTACAACCGGGTTCCGATGTCAGTCGATCACGACCGCGGTATGCTCTTTCAAAACCACGCTTTGTTCTGTTGCGTAATGGAGGAGTTTTTCATGGAAGGCTTCAAAAAGATGGAAACACAATTCTGGTGGTTAAAAAGAACGGTAATCTTCGTCTGAAATCTTCGTCTGTAAGATTTGTCGGAGATTCGATGGATACGCTCTATCGTCTGCAGAGCCAGACACTTTTGAGCGAAGATCTCGAAGGGCATGCCAGGCTGGCTAATTGGTGTTTACGGCAGGGATTATTGGAGTCCGCTGAAAAAGAACTACTGGAAGTACTCGTGAGGCGCCCCAACCATCCGAAGGCTAGTCGACTGATGCGTCATCTAAAGGTTGTCCGCAAAACCGAAAAGTTGCAGCCTGTGAAGGAACGCCTACATCGCCGTTTTCCCGAAACAGGGACTTCACCCGCATCCGTCACTAGTCCTCCAAAGAGCCGGCAGTTGGGAACCACGAAAATGGTGACCTTGTTACCACCGGGCGCGCTACGAGTATTTACTCGGACTATTCAACCCTTGTTAGCGACTTCGTGTGCGACAACAGGCTGCCACCGTCAAAAGGATGCTGGAGATTTTCAATTATTCCGTACACATCACCAGAGTCAGGTCAGTCGAACGCAGACTATGCACAATTTGCGAAAAGTGCTTCAACGGATCGACGTTAGCGATCCTGGAAAGAGTCGAGTTCTGACTTATGCGCTGGAACCGCATGGGAAACGGCGAGGTGTTCCGTTTCGATCTTTGACAAGGAAACAATATCAAAAATTGGTCGACTGGATTTTCCTGGTAACAGCAGTCGATCAGCAGAAACAAAGTAGGGATCAAACAAAGAGTCGTTCATCACGAACGGCTGAAACGCGTGTAGGTTTAAAATCCAAGGCGACGGAGAAAACCAAGAAGCGTGTAAAAAAAGCGAATAAAAATAGAGCATCAAAACAAAAGAAAGATGTCCCAACAGAGGTGATTATACCTTCTCAGGAGCAACCTGTAATAACACCGGATTTGCCTGTGAGTAGTGCGGAAGTCAACAGGCAATCGAAGTCCCGGAAAAAGGTGAATCAACCTGTTGAGACTACTGCCAAGGAGGCTACTAAAGCAATATCTGGACCATTGCCCAAACAACCGTCAGCAAGAACTTCGGATCAACTACCAGCCGCTGGGTCCGTGGGTGCTCCTTCGCGTGTTACCAATCAGCAGGATTGGTCATTTCAAATGGATACCCATGTATCCACACCTCCCATGGTGTCGGAAGAACCTGAAAAAGAGAGTGGAATAATTGGATTTTTCAGGAAGATTCTTCCGTTCGATCGGTAGATCACACAATGCGTATGAAGACTCCAGGCACTTGGAAATTTAAGTGCGTTGGTGTCTACCTTGTTGCTCCACATAGATAGGCGATAAAGAATCCGTGTTTCTGTTGATACATCAACGTCTCATCCGAAGTCCTAAATGGATCTTCGTATGGATTTGTCTGACCATTGGTGTGGATTCCGGGCGGAGCTTTGCTGATTCGAAACTTCGATTAGCTGACGCGATTGATTCCTTATTGAACACTGCCCACCTCAAGGGTACTAAAATAGGTGTCCAAGTTGCAGAGGTGCCCGGAGGGCAACTGGTATATCAACGCAATTCTCAATTGTCATTTATTCCGGCCAGTAATATGAAATTACTGGTGATGGCAGCTGCATTGGAAATGTTGGGTGAGGATTATTCCTTTCAGACAAAAATCGCTTTGAATGGAGAGGATCTTGTCATCATAGGATCTGGTGATCCGACCATAGGTAGTGTTATGGTTTCCAAAGATCCCATGTTTCATTTTCGACAATGGGTCAACCAACTGAAACAACGTGGCATAACGGTGCTTCGTGGAAATCTGGTACTAGACGCAACAAAATTTGATTCTCAGTTTGTGCATCCGAATTGGCGCGAGAATCAACTTCATCGTTCGTTTGCATCTCCTATCGGGGCACTATCTTTATCGCGTAATTGTATAGCCATTGCGGTGCATCCCGCACGTACAAAGGGATTGGATGCCAAAGTGGAAATGATTCCTCCTTATAGTCGTTTCCGTTTAAGAGGGAACATTCAAACAAGTGGTCGAGGAAAGAAACACCTATGGTCAGCTTATCGGCACCCCGAGGGCGAAGTCGTGCTTCTAAAAGGTCAGGTACAGGTAAACTCCACGCCACCGGCGGCCTTATTGCCCGTCGATGACCCCTCAGATTACTTTGGCACAAGTTTGATGCAGGTTCTGGATCAGGAATCGATTCGTTTGGAAGGAAACTTAAAATTTCTGGACCGCTCGGCGCATGTGAACCAGCTTTCCGTTCAGATCATTCATCAAACCGCTCTTTCCTCGGTGTTGGCTTTATTAGGTAAACAAAGTGACAATCACGCTGCAGAACAACTTTTTAAAACATTGGGCGCGGAGTTCCGTAATCAACAACTGCCTGGCAGTTGGAGAACTGGTCGAGAGGCGTGTTTGACGATACTTAAACGACTGAATATGCCCGCGCAAGGAGTGGTAATAGACGACGGTTCGGGATTGTCAAGAAATAATCTTGTTACAGCCTCAGCGATTACGGATGTGTTGGTGTCTGTGTACAGCAAAGAGTACCGAACGTGCTTTCTAGAGTCGCTGGCCATAGCAGGGGTTGATGGAACAATGCGCAAACGTCTGCGACAAACGTCTTATCGTGGTCGGGTTTTTGCAAAAACGGGAACCTTGAATTCGGTCCGCACGTTAAGTGGTTTTATTCATGCCAGAAACGGAAAATGGTATGCCTTCAGTTTCCTGGCGAATAATTTGCGGCGAAGTGTACGAAAACTACAAAATGACTTCTGTCGAGTGATTATCGATGGTACGTGAGAACGGGAATACTGACGTTCCAGACAGTGAGTCTGAAAATGCACAGGAATGTTGTTCGCGATTACACGGCAGAAGTTGTTTGACTGTTGACGTTTAGTTCAGAATCTCTTGGCGAGTGATGATAGAGCGACTAAGATGTAAAATCTTCCGTTGATGAGCGTATCGGTCCGATGTTTAAGGAGATCTGTAGATGCATATCATGCTGGCCAACCCGCGCGGGTTTTGTGCCGGGGTGAATATGGCGATTGAGTGCCTTGAGCTTGCAATCGAGTTGCATGGCACACCTATATATGTCTATCACGAAATTGTGCACAATCGCTATGTTGTAGCCAGGTTTCGGGAAAAGGGTGCGGTTTTTGTCGAAAGCATAGAGGAAGTTCCTGAAGGAGGGTTACTTCTATATAGCGCACATGGGGTTTCTCCAGCAATCAGGAAAATGGCAAAAAGCCGACGATTGAACACGATTGATGCAACCTGTCCCTTGGTTACGAAAGTCCATCTCGAAGCACTGCGTTTTGCAAAAGAGGGCTATACGATTATTCTTATTGGTCATGCCGGGCACGATGAGGTGATTGGCACTCTGGGTGAGGCACCGAATCATATTCGACTGATTGAAACCCCGGACGAAGTTGAATCGTTAGAAGTTCCCGACCCTGAGAGGGTGGCCTACCTGACACAGACGACATTAAGTGTTGATGATGCCAATCGAATTATTGATAGCCTTCGACAACGCTTTCCAAATATAGCTGCGCCACCTAAAGAAGATATTTGTTACGCCACCCAAAATCGTCAGGAAGCGGTAAAAGAACTGTCACTAGAAGCAGATGTTGTGTTGGTCCTGGGAAGTAAGAACAGTTCTAATTCTCTTCGACTGGCAGAATTAGCCAGTTCCTTCGGAAAGCCATCCTATTTAATAGATGGTTCGGATGAAATTCAGGAAAGCTGGTTTAACGGGAAGGAAACAATTTTGATCACAGCGGGTGCAAGTGCACCGGAAGAAGTGGTTCAAGAGTGTGTGAAATACCTGCAAACCTCGTTTGGCGCGACCATGGAACACCGAATGGTTCGTGAAGAAAAAGTGCATTTCCAGTTGCCGATTGAACTGCGACAGGAGTTGCTTTCCAGGGCAGACTAAACCTTTAAACGATATTAAACGAAAATTTTTTCAACAAAGGTTGTTGTTTTTGCGTACTTCATATGGTGTGTGACGGAAACAGGGTTTCTGATTACAATTCCGAGTCAAAATGTGCTGGAACACTTTCGCAGAAAAGTATACATCCATATCCGTTGAGTTTTTTTGGAGGTTGGAAGCAATGAGGTCTTCAAAGCGGGGAGTTTGCGGGATGATTACGGCAGCGTTGATGATCATGGCCTTGCTGGAAACGACTGCTATCGCGCAAAGTGAGGCTTCTGCCCCGGAATCCGATTTGCGGTTTGCAAAAAGTCTTTCCGTTGCTTTCCGATATGCATCGCAGAAGGCGGTTCCTTCTGTGGTGACAATCGAGGGAACCAGGAAGCCAAAATCGACTTCAGGAAAACAGCTTGCACCTGGGGAAAACCCGTTTCGCGGCACTCCTTTTGAAGAATTTTTTAGAGAAGGACCGAGAGGTGGATTTGGTTCGCCACCCTCTTTTGGAACATCGACTGGGTCAGGTGTGATTATTGGAGCTGACGGTGTAATTCTGACTAATCGTCATGTTGTTGCTGACTCTGACACACTAACGGTCCGTCTTTCCGATGGCCGGGAGTACCGTGTCCAGGAGGTACTGGCAGACGATTTGACGGATCTCGCCGTAGTCCGGATTGATGTTAGTGATCTTCCCGCCGCCGAATTTAAAGATAGTGACGAGATTGAAATAGGGGACTGGGTAATCGCCGTTGGCAATCCTTTTGGCCTGGTGGCAACGGTAACGGCTGGCATTGTAAGTGCGACATCGCGTGAACTGGCCCTTCCAGGAAGTCGAGGCGAATACCTTCAGACAGATGCCGCAATCAATCAGGGAAATAGCGGCGGACCGCTGGTTACGCTAGATGGTAAAGTGGTGGGAATAAATACAGCAATTTCAACCACCAATGGAGGTTCTCAGGGTGTTGGATTTGCCATTCCGAGCAATACCGCCTATTGGGTGGTAAGTAACCTGCTTCAGCACGGCAGGGTGCCTCGTGCCTATTTAGGTATACGTATTCAGCCCGTGGACAATGATCTGGCTCAGCAGTTCAATGTTCCGGTTGGTTTTGGAGCGCTGGTTCCTGATGTTGCTTCTGGAGGTCCTGCTGAAGAGGCCGGGATTAAACCGAGTGATGTCATTATTCGGTTTGGCGGGAAACGTGTGCGTGGACCGGGGCATCTTCAGTCTATCGTTCAACGTACCCCTATTGGCAAACCACAGGCGGTTGAAATTGTACGTAATGGCGAGCAGATGACCTTACAGGTAACGGTGAGGGAAATGCCGGAGAATTATTTTTCGCAGGGAAATCCTCGAAAACAACCGTCGGTGACGCCTCCGACTGAAGTGGAAAATTTTGACGATTTGGGTTTGCAGGTTCAGACGCTGACTGAAGAAATTGCGGAGGGGCTGGGTCTAGAAACAAATCAAGGTGTGGTGGTTACCGAAGTGCAGACCGGAAGCCCAGCTCATCTCAAGGGGCTACAACGTGGGATGGTAATTACAGAAGTTGCGCAGCAGGCTGTGACCACAAGTGAGATGTTTCATGAACTTGTTGCTAACCAGTCACTTCAAAAGGGCATTTTATTGCGTACGTATCAGCGTGGACGAGGTACTCGGTTTCTGGTGTTGCGGGCAGAATAGTAAGGTTATGAGATCGGGAATCCAGAGTGCCACTACCAAAACTTTCCGATGGATCATTTCCTTTCTGCAAAACACAGTGAATGGGTGATGTGACTACACAGCGTGCCTACATTTCAGCGTGCGGTGTTGCCTGCTTGTTATGAATGCGCACGTCGTCCCGTTGAAAATGCGATAAACAAGATGGCGGTATACGACAACGGAGGAAGGCACGGCCATTAACGTAGCGACGAGAAAATACCTGGCCGTGTTTTTCAATCATTGAAAGCAGTCGGCCGTTTCCGACATCAAGCTCGATTTCCAAGTCGAGGTAATGCTCACTGATCGTATCCGCTACAGCCTGTGCCAGTTGATCGAGACCCTGTCCGGTTTGAGCGCTGACTGAAATAGAACGAGGATAGCGGTAACGAAGCACGTGCAGATGTGAGAGATCGTTAATCATATCCACTTTGTTGAGTACCAGGAGTGTACGTTTCTGATCGGTGTTAAGTTCTTTTAACACCTCTTCAACAATCTCAACCTGTCTTTTAGCACTCGGGCTGCTTGCGTCGACCACATGAAGCAAGAGATCTGCCTGGTTCGCTTCTTCCAGAGTTGCTTTGAATGAAGCGATAAGATGATGGGGAAGATTGCGAATAAAACCAACAGTGTCACTGAGAAGTACAAAGCCGATGTCAGGAAGTTTCCAACGTCGTGTGCGCGTTTCCAAAGTGGCGAATAGTCGATTTTCAGTCAGCACTCCCGCATCGGTCAACCCATTCATTAAAGTGCTTTTACCAGCGTTGGTGTAACCTACAAGTGAGATGGTTGGGATATTGCTTCTCGATTCGACCTGACGTTGTTTCCTTACTTCTACATCGCGAAGTCTACGACGAAGATCGGTAATCCGGCTTTCGACAAGACGCCGGTCTTCTTCCAGTTGTTTTTCGCCTGGACCACGCGTACCAATGCCTCCTTCAATGCGGGATAAATGTGTCCACATCCGTTTGAGACGGGGAAGTGCATACTGCAACTGTGCGAGCTCGACTTGAAGACGTGATTCATAAGTTTGTGCCCGAGTAGCAAAGATATCAAGTATGAGCTCACTACGATCCAGTACTTTGATATCAAGCAATTGTTCTAAGTTACGAATCTGGGCAGGGCTGAGATCATTATCGAAAATGACAACCTCAGCTTTGGTCAAAGCGATCAACGAGGTTAATTCTTCAACTTTTCCCTGACCGAGATAGGTTTTTTTATCCGGCTGTAGTCTTCGTTGAGTCAATGTGCCAACGACATTTGCACCAGCGGTTGTTACCAGTCCTTGCAGTTCCTCAATCGGATCTTCACCTTCGAACAGATCCGTGTTTTTAACAAGTACAGCAACCAATATAGCGCGTTCTCGGTGAACAGATAATTCAGTTCGTTTCAGTTCAGTCACTAGCCAATCTCAGGGTTCTCCCAGATGGTGGTAAAATAATCGACAGTATTTATTCTAGGTTGTGAGATGACGGACATCAATTATCCGCAATATTTACATAGGGGTTATATCAGAATGGTCAGGGTGTTCTGTCGTAGCCTGTCTACGAGTTGTACGGATCGTAATGAAAATCTACTATGTGAACCGATCTATTGTCTGGTTACATTCTGATATACAGATTTAGGACAATAGTGAAGACGGCATCCGGCAGGCCAGGGTTGTTGTAAACGGTTTGTAACTACAAAATAGATCGTTTTGAAAGCATTGTGATTGCAATATTTTCAAGCGGCTGTTCCGAGTAAGGACTTATTTGAGCATGTCTGAAAATTCTAAATTTTACATAACGACGGCAATCGACTATCCCAATAATCGCCCTCATATAGGGACTGCTTTTGAAAAAATAGGAGCTGACGTTCAAGCAAGATTTCAACGTATGGAAGGCGAGTCGGTCCATTTCTTAATGGGAAACGATGAGCATGCTGCGAAAGTGGATCAACGTGCCGAAGAAATGGGGCAGGACACACAGTCGTATGTAAATGGGATGGCGGTTCAATTTAAGGAAGTATGGAAAAATCTCGATGTTTCGAATGACGATTTTATCCAGACCAGTGAGCAACGGCACAAGCTGGGATGCCAGCAGTTTTTACAGCGTGTTTATGATGCCGGTGATATCTATAAATCGAGTTACGAAGGAATGTATTGTGAAGGGTGTGAGGACTTTAAAACGGAACGTGATCTGGTTGATGGGAAATGTCCGGATCATTCAACCCGACCGATTAAGCATTTACAGGAAGAGAATTATTTTTTTGCACTCTCGAACTTTCAGGATCGACTCCTTTCATTTTATGCGGACAATCCACGATTTATTCAACCCGAGACTCGGCGCAATGAGATTGTCAATCTTGTAAAGAGTGGTCTTCAGGATGTTTCCATCACCCGTCGAGGTTTGAAATGGGGGATTGATGTTCCGTTTGACTCACAACAGAAAATATACGTATGGTTTGATGCATTATTGAATTACATCACGGCTATCGGATATGGCAGTGACGAAGATCGATTTCGAAAATGGTGGCCAGCGGACGTACATGTTATTGGCAAAGACATAACCCGATTTCATTGCGCTCTATGGCCTGCGATGTTAATGTCAGCAGGAATACCGTTACCACGACGCGTATTCGCTCACGGATTTGTATATCAAAAAGGAGAAAAGATCTCTAAAACATTGGGCAATATTGTTGACCCAATCGATTTAAGCGAGCGGTTTGGATCGGATGCCTTTCGTTATTATTTCATGAGGGAGTGTCCGTTCGGTGATGATGGAGATTTTACCTATGATCGTTTTACGGCACTGTTTAACAGTGATTTGGCAAACAATCTAGGAAATTTGTACAGTCGTACGGTTAATATGTGCCAGAGATATTTTGACGGTGAGCTGACAGAGACAGCAGGAATGGTACAGAGCCTTGAAAGATCGGAGATTTACGCGTCCGTTAACATGGTTGAGGTAATAGAACAGATCATCCAGCATATGGAGTCATGTGAATACCATCTTGTTCTGACAAAAATATGGCAACAGATTCTCGATCCCGCCAACCGCTATATTGAGCAACAGAAACCATTTGAATTGGCAAAAAGTGATTTGTCATCATGTAAAAGGGTACTTGTAAATCTGGTTTCTGTATTGGGTGTTGCAGCCATTCTGATTAAACCGTTCATGCCAGGGTCCGGAAATCGTGTGTACCATACTTTTAACTATCCCGTTTCCTATGATTCGGTCAGTTTTTCTAAGATCCTATCACCCCCACCTTTTCTCGAAGATCTGAAAATACAAACAGTTCTTACAGATGGAAAAGTGGAGCCTCTTTTTCCACGCATTCGAACTTGAAAATACACCACTTGAGTCCTCTGGGATTCGGATCATTGTGATCGTTATCATGTGACCGGTGATAGTGAAGGAAGTACGAGGAGGGCTTTTGGAAGTGCTGTTTTTCAATCGATAGTGGAACCCATGTTGATGCGATAAGACTGTTACAAGCTTTCTTGAGTTTTTGGGTAAGTGCATGTTATGGGCTCGCAACAAGAAAACAATAATCCAGGCCGAGTGTCGGAACAGGAATCCTCTTGTATCAGAGAGGATAATCTGTCGACGCTGGAAACGGAGTTACTTCATCCCTTTTCCCAAAAGATCGATCAATTTTCTGCAAGGGAGATTGTTGAGCTAATGAACCAGGTCGATGCCGACGTGATACAGGCGGTAGGGGATCAGGTTGATGAGATTGCTGCAGCAATTGAAGTTATTAAGGATAGATTTCATCAGGGTGGACGTCTTATTTACGTGGGTGCTGGAACTTCCGGAAGACTGGGAGTGCTTGATGCTGCCGAGTGCCCTCCCACTTTCAGTACGGCACCTGAAATGGTAAGAGCCGTAATTGCAGGTGGTTCCCAAGCACTGGTTCAGGCGGTTGAAGGTGTAGAGGACCGTCCCGAACAGGGTGCTTTTGATTTAGGTCAACTGGCGATTTCGCAGACCGATGTGGTTGTGGGCATTGCTTCCAGTGGACGAACACCTTATTGCATTGGTGCGATAAAAAAGGCTCGCGATTGCGGAGCCTATACAATTGGCCTGGTGTGTAATCGATCAACGCTACTGGAGCGTCACGTAGATTGTCTTATTGCTCCTATAACCGGTCCTGAAGTAATCGCTGGTTCAACTCGCTTGAAGGCTGGAACCGCAACCAAGATGGTCTTGAATATGCTGACCACCGGTGCCATGGTTCGATCAGGGAAAACCTATGGCAATCTCATGGTTGACTTAAAGCCGACGAATTCAAAACTATGGACGCGCGCCTGTCGCATGATCGCGTCTTTGTCTCCGTTGAGTTTCCAGCAGTCAGCGGAATTGATTACGCGTAGCAACGGAGAAGTGAAAACGGCTTTAGTATCAGGAATGGCATCCGTTTCATTGGAAGAAGCGCGTATTTCACTGCAATCGGTGCAAGGTCACGTTCATGAAGCATTATCGAATCTGCATTCGAAGAGGGCCTCTGATAACAAGGAAACGCTGTTTTGTCCGGAAGGGGCTCTGTCAGATTGTGTTCTGGGCGTGGATGGCGGTGCGACCAGTACGGTTGCGTTATTAGTCAATCCCCAAGGGGAGGTCATGGGACGTGGTGAATCGGGTCCCAGCAATCCGTCTGCAGTTGGTTTTAGCAATGCTCAGAACGGAATGCTTGCTGCGATCGAGCAATGTTTTCAACGGACAGCAAAGAGACCACAGGCAGGTGTTGCTGGTCTGTGTATTGGAATGGCCGGTGCGGGGCGCCAAGAGGAGCAACGCAGACTTCATGACTGGGCTGTGGAGCGTGGATTGGCGAGATGGATTAATGTCGTTTCTGATGTTGCGCTACTTTTGGCCGCCTATCCTGGTCAAAACAGTCCTACGATTCCTTTATACCGGGAATCACGATGGGGCATGGCTGTGGTAGCTGGAACGGGATCCATTGTTGTTGGGAAGTCCCGATTGGGAGAGGAAGTTAGAGCAGGTGGATGGGGACCTGTTTTGGGAGACGAAGGGAGTGGTTACTGGATTGTGGTAGAAGCAGTGCGTGCGGTTCTAGAACATCAAGACGGCCATAGAAGACCGACTATTTTGAGTAAAATTTTGTGCCGTAAACTTGATTTGAGGAAACCAGAAGATCTGATTCGATGGATTTCGTCTTCAGCGGGCAATCGTCATGAGATAGCAGCATTGGTCCCGGAGGTCCAAATGGCAGCGGATCAGGGAGATACGGTTGCAAGTGCGATTTTTCGTAACGCCGCAAAACTACTTTATGGACAGGTCGAGTGTGTGGCTCATCGGATCGGCAGCTCCAAAGAGCCCATTCCATTAGCGGTTTCAGGAGGAATATTGCAACACTGTCAATCGGTTCGTACGCGTTTTCTTGAACAACTGGCCGAGTCAGAGTTTGATTTTCAGGTCCGTATGGTTTCCGATCCTGCCATTGGAGCGGTTCAGTTGGCCTTCGAGCACCTTTTGAATCACTGAGAGATATCAGAATTATTTGGAACGAGAGTAAGAAGTGATCTGGATGGTTTGTTTCACCAGCCACGCGGATTCAGTATTTACAGTATGAATGTGCCGTCGGTGTGTGGTTTTCTTTCACAGATATAAACGGACACCGTGTTTTTGATCGGTAAGGTTCTTGCAGGATGGATCGCATGTGGTTTCTCCTGGTCAGAAAACCCGCTCGATACGTTGGATCCGATGTGAGAGGATTTGGGTTTTTGTGCCATCGTCGTTTTCCAGAACCAGCCCATTTTGTGGATGAAGGTCGAGGACTTTTCCTTTCAGTGTTTTGTCCGGCATAGAGACCAAGACATGTTGTCCCTTGTAACCACTTTTCATCTGCCACCATTGCCATAGAGATTCAGTACCGGAAGAGGCTGACTGATGAAGTAATCTGTCAAAAGCCAGAATTATTTGCTTTGCGAGCTCGGAGCGGTCAATGGGGTATCTGCTTTCCGATTGCAGGCTGGTTGCATGCGATCTGAGTTCGGGAGGAAATTCTGTGGTAGAAATGAAGACATTCAATCCGACTCCTATTACGGAAGCTTTATTTGATTTTTCTACTAGAATTCCGGCAATTTTTTTTTCGGAAACGTACAGGTCATTTGGCCATTTAATGCAAACGGGAGCCACACAGAGAGGTTCAATTACCTGGCCGATTGCTACAGCTGCCAGTGCGGTGAGAAAGGCCGGATCATTGTGTGGTTTGGGCGGAGAGAGCACGAGAGACATCAGTAAACTACTGGAGGCTGGTGCAAACCATTCTCGTCCACGACGACCACGTCCCTTGGTTTGTTCTTCGGCTAGAAAAACAGTGCCGTTTGCGCTTTCTGTTTGAGCGAATTGTAATGCCAGGTCATTGGTGCTGCTTACACGGTTGTGAACTTGCAGGCTATTCCCAACAATTTTTGTATTGAGTTGCCACTGAATCTGTTCGGGACACAAACGACGAGCAGGATGAATATAACGGATGCCGAATTGGGGGTGAATTTCGATTCCAAACCCGAAGTTAATCAATTCTGCAACAGAGAGATTCAAGTCTTGGGAAGTCAGTTCGAGATGGGATGCCAGGTTTGAAACAGAGAGCCACTGATATGGTCGAGTCCTCAGCTGTTCCCAAATCTCAATTTTGAGACGGTCTGTTTTAGGGGAGATTGGCACAACTCACGTCGACCTGCAGTGGATTCAAGTAATTTGAATGGCGAGGGACATGTTTCAGCTATCCTGCTGTATGACTTCAACTCCAGTGGGATCAACTCCGGCCGCTAACATGTTTGCTTTTAGGTACATCTCGAAGCTTTCTCCGGCGTCCGCCCACCAGCCGTTAATGCGTTCCCATCGCATTTGACCGCTTTCTATATAGGAGTTATTGACGTCTGTAATCTCAAGTTCACCCCGATCAGAAGGTGAAATGTTTCTGATAAATTCAAAGACGGTGTGATCGTACATATATGCGCCGATTGCAATAAGAGCAGACTTTGGCTGAAGAGGTTTTTCAACGATGTGAGATACGCGATTGCCGTCCAATTCGACAACGCCATACCATTCAGGGTGTTCTACCTCGGTGACAAATATTTTGGCTCCGACCGATGATTCTCGGAAATCGGTTACGGCATCAGCGATTCCTTTTTGAAGGATGTTGTCGCCCAGCATGACGAGAAGCGGGCCTCCTTCAGCAAAATGTTCTGCGAGGCTAAGTGCGTCTGCAATGCCTCCTTCACCTTCCTGGTAAGTGTAGTTGAGATGCTTAAGCCCAAATGCTTTTCCGTTACCAAGAAGTCGTAAGAATTCACCTGCGGAATTACCACCACAGACTAAAAGAATATCTGTGATGCCGCTTTCAACCATTGTTTTTAGCGGCCAGTAAATCATGGGGCGGTCATACACTGGCAGGAGGTGTTTATTAGTCACTTTGGTGATGGGGTACAGTCGTGTACCGAGACCACCGGCTAGAATTACGCCTTTCATAGATCATCCCCCAAACGCGAAAAGCAGTTCACATTAATTTCATAAGCGTTATTACATCTGGCCAATAACCTGAACATAGGTACGAAATTGTATCAGAACAAGGTGAAATAATGTATGCAGGAGTATTGCCCCATTTTTTCATTTCGTAACTGGAAATCCAAAAAAGATGTTGGAAATGAAGTTACTTTTTACCATTTGAACTGGGGGTTGATGGGGCGGGAGATACCGCTTGAAAGCAGTAGTTCGAAGGATCTTTCTGAAGCAGGAAGGATCACGCTGAACTTATACCAGTATGTCTTGAAGCACGTTGCCAGCCACATCGGTTAAGCGGTGCCGGCGTCCCTGATACTTATACGTCAGTTGGGTATGTTCAATACCAAGGCAGTGCAAAAGCGTCGCGTGCAGATCGTGGACATGCACAGGATTTTCCGTGATGTTGTAACTGTAGTCATCTGTTTTTCCATAGGAGATGCCCGCCTTAATACCTCCGCCAGCCAACCAAACTGTAAAACAGCGGGGGTGATGGTCTCTTCCATAATCTTCTGTGGTGAGTCTGCCTTGACAGTAGACGGTTCGTCCAAATTCCCCGCCCCAAACAACGAGGGTTTCGTCTAGCAGTCCGCGTTGTTTGAGATCTTTGAGGAGTGCTGCCGATGGTTGGTCGGTTGCACTGGTCAGATCGCGAATCGTGGATGGAAGTTTGGTGTGATGGTCCCAGCCCCGGTGAAATAACTGAACAAATCGCACATTACGCTCGACCAGTCGTCTCGCGAGGAGACAATTGGAAGCGAAGGTGCCCGGTTTACGCGAATCCGGACCATACATTTCAAAGATGTGTTCGGGCTCATCATCCGTCTTGGTTAATTCCGGGACAGAAGTTTGCATCCGATAGGCCATCTCATATTGTGCAATTCTCGTGCTGATTTCCGGGTCACCGGCTTGTTGCAATTTTAGTTGGTTGAGCTCTGTTAGGTAATCAAGGAAATGGCGTCTGGCATTTTGGTTGATTCCGGGAGGATTGGCGAGAAAAAGTACGGGGTCTCCAACGGATCGGAATTTAGTTCCCTGATAACGGGTAGGCAGGAAACCACTTCCCCAGAGGCGGTCATAAAGAGGTTGCCCACCACTTCCTGAGACCATTGCGACAAAGGTTGGAAGGTCTGAGTTTGCACTACCCATTCCATAAGAAATCCAGGATCCCATACTCGGACGTCCCGCGAGTTGAGCGCCCGTTTGAAAGAAGGTGATAGCCGGATCGTGATTAATAGCCTCTGTGTGCATCGATTTGATAAAACAAAGTTGATCCGCCATTTCTCCTAGGTGAGGCATCAATTCACTGATCCAGTTCCCACTTTGACCATGTTGTTTGAACTGGAAAATGGTCGGTGCAACTGGAAAGCTGTCTTGTTTAGAGGTCATTCCAGTGAGCCGTTGTCCACGTCGGATTGAGTCAGGAAGTTCGGTTGCTCTTCGACCCTGAAGAGTCGGTTTGAAATCAAATAAATCCATCTGGGAGGGTGCGCCTGACTGGAACAGATAGATGATTCGTTTGGCCCGTGGTTTAAAGTGAGGAATGTCGGTATGGGCAGTCTGTGTTGGTGTGGTGTTGTTGGTGGATTTACTTTGTGCTTTTTCGTTGTGTAGCATCCACGCCAAAGCAGCAGACCCAAGACTGATTCCGGATCGATTAAAGAAAAGCCTGCGTGTAAGGTCTTGTTGATGTTCTTTGAAAGGATCCATTGGTTATTCCTTGGTTATCACTTCATCGAGATTCAGAAGAAGTCCAGCGACTGAGGCATAAGCGGCAAGGGTCGCTTTGTCGAGTGTTTTGTCTCTTGGATGATCTCCGTGATTAATCAGTTGTTCTGCGGCTTCAGAATTTTCCTGAAAGTGGTTAAGAAAGGTGCTCAGACTGTTTATTAAAAGAGTATGTTCAGCTGGTTCAGGGAAACGTGACGTGGCCAGCCGAAATCCATAAGCAAGACGCGCAGCCGAAGTTCCGGAAACCTCTTTTATCATACGTTCACCGAGCATTCTCGATGCTTCTACAAAAGTGATATCATTCATTAACGTCAATGCTTGCAGAGGGGTGTTGGTTCGCTGTTGAATTACGGTACAGGTCTCACGTGGTGACGCGTCGAAATTGGTCATGGTGGGATTGTTTACTGTGCGCTTCCAGTAGGTATACAAACTTCTACGATAAAGATTATCTCCGCGGTCCTGTTCGTAATCGGTATCGGTGGCAATTTCTTTCCATAGACCTTCTGGTTGGTAAGGCTTGACGGAGGGTCCACCGAGTCGTTCGACAAGGAGGCCAGATATGGCCAGCGCCTGATCACGAATCATAGCTGCGGCCATACGGTGCCGGGGCCCGCGTGCGAGGAGCAGGTTTTCAGGATCCCGCGATCGTAATGCGTTGTTTGCGTAAGAAGACTGGCGGTAAGTTGCGCTCATGACAATGAGTTTCTGTAGTTCTTTAATATTCCAGTTGGAATGAATGAATTCCGTTGCAAGCCAATCCAGAAGGTGGGGGTGGGTCGGCGGTGATCCTTGGCTGCCGAAATCTTCCAATGTCGCCACAAGTCCATTTCCAAAATACATGTTCCAATAACGGTTTACTGCAACACGCGCAGTTAATGGATTTTCTGCGTCGACCAGCCAGGCGGCCAAGCCCAGACGATTGGCAGGAAGCCCTTTGGGCAGGGGATGAAAAACGGCAGGAATTTTAGCCGTTACCTTAGTTCCCGGCTTGTCGTACTGGCCTCGATCCAAAATAAAGGTATCTCGTATTCCCGGTTGTTCTTTCATCACCATAACAGTAGGTATGCTTCGATAAAATTGACGATATTCCTTACGTGTTTTGAGCAAGGTAAGATAAGAGGCAGTCAAGGATTCAGGCGCAAATTGCATGAGATACCGGTGTTCGAGTTTTGCGATCTGAGGGTCTGACCGTTGTCCTGGATCGATAGCGAGGATTTCATGGAGTGATTCAGCAGTTGAAAGAATTGTGATTTCGTCTGAGGTCAGACTTTTATCGTAAATTCGAACATCATCGACACGTCCATGAAACCTTCCTTCGGGGCCGCCGCCTCCACCTATCCGAACTGGTTCATCAACTGCAAAACTCTGGTTGAGCCCATCGAGGTGAAAAATCAGTTCTTGCGATTTGCCATTAACATAGACTGAAATCCCCTGAGCGGTGCGCGTCCCGTCGTAGGTCACCGCAATGTGGGACCAACGCTGGGGGTTCAAGGCTGCAACGGTTTCCACGCGAATGGCATCGTCGAGCCATCGCTGGATGAGGTTGACCTGAATTTTTTGATTCTCAACAACGACAGAATAGCCAGAACCGTGATGTTCGTCCTTCATTCGTGAGATCAGAGTTCCACCCTGGTTGGGTTCAGTAAAAACCCACATGCTGAATGAGAAAGAATCAAAATAGCTGAAATTGGCAATGTCACCGAGCCCGAGGTAATGCTTGCCATTGAAAGGGAGTCCCTGTTTGATCCGACCGGGAACAAAGGGACTGTCTCCATCCTGTAAAACCCCTGGCGGAGTACGTGACTTGGACTCATCAAGATTACCATCAAACGCGTAGTGAGCGATCAGTTGATCCGCAATGGAGCCATCTGGAATCGCTGTGGGAATCGCATCCGCTTGCCATTGGAGAATAGAGTGAGAAAGTTGTGACCGGAGATCTGAAAAATGCCGTTCTGCCCGGTTTTGTTTCAATTCCAGTTGTTTCAAAATCTGTTGTTGATCCGTTGTGGGTGCCTTGATAAACGGGGGAGAATTTCCCTCTTTGATGGCTCTTCCATTTTCCGGAATATTGTTGAAATAGGCAAACAGTTGATAAAAGTCTTTTTGTGACAGCGGGTCAAATTTATGGTCATGGCATCGTCCACAGCCGATTGTCAGGCCCAGCCATACCGTCCCGGTGGTCTCGACACGATCGACAACATATTCCACGGCAAATTCTTCAGGGATAATCCCACCCTCTGCATTGCCCCGATGATTACGATTAAAACCAGTAGCAATCAGTTGATCCAATGTAGGGTTTTCAAGCATGTCACCGGCGAGTTGTTCGATTGTAAAGTCACGGAAAGACAGATTCCTGTTGTAGGCGCTAATAACCCAATCACGCCATCTCCACATATAACGTGGACCGTCGTTCTGGTAACCGCTGGTGTCGGCATAGCGCGCTAAATCCATCCAACGTTCTGCCATTCGTTCGCCATAGCGTGGTGAGGCGAGTAGGCGATCAACCACTTTTTCAAATGCGTCAGGTGTGTTGTCGAGTAAAAAAGTGTCGATTTCCTCAGGAGAAGGTGGTAGCCCAGTTAGATCTAGAGATACCCGACGAATGAGCGTTTCCCGTGCTGCTTCATTAGCAGGATGGAGCCCTTCTGTTTCAAGCCGTTTCAAAACAAAATAATCGATGCCGTTTCGGATCCAGTTCGTGTTACGCACACGGGGAAAAACAGCCCTTTTAGGTGGAATAAAAGACCAGTGCTGTTGCCATGGTGCACCTTGTTCAATCCATTTTTGGATCAAATGGATCTGCTCAGGGCTGATCTTCAACCCACTGGATTCAGGCGGCATTCGCTGATCCTCATCGGGAGAAATCAGTCTTTGAAAAAGTTCACTTTCTTCTAGATTGCCAGGAACTACGATTCGGTAATCACCTCGGTCTGAAAAAAGCCCGGCTTCGGTGTCCAGTCTGAGTGATGCTTTTCGCTGGACGGAATCAGGGCCGTGGCATTGAATACAGAGGTCAGTCAGAATGGGACGGATATCTTGGTTGAATGTAAGATCGGGTGTTGGTGTCTGGCCTTGTAGTAACGAGGTTAGGGTGAATAAAGAAAAAAGTCCGGAAACGCATCCCCGTGTCAGTTTTTTCCGTTGTTTAATGGGAACCATGGGTGGAGTTCTCCAGGTCACATAAAGACATTATCCTGTGTAAACCGTGGGGAATTCAGTATAGCAGGTTTTGAGTCGCGTTCATGTTGTCAGGCGATTAGCCTTCTTTTTGTCAGGGGAAAGTGGGACCGAACCATGGCAACGAATTTGAGTAAGTTCTTGACCACCCCTTGATATTATCGGGATCGATTGTGTTAGTCCTTTTATTAATGTGAGGCTAGGTATCCATGACCAGATTTCAAAACCCGGGAAGTCGACTGATTGTTTTGGTCCTGATGACGGTTTTTGCCGAGCGACTCATGGCTGAAGCAATCGCTCCCAATGTCATTCTTGTTATTACCGATGATCAGGGGTACGGGGACCTTGCTGCACATGGAAATCAGATGATTCAAACGCCACATCTTGACGCCCTGCACGCGCAATCTGTTCGGTTTACTGATTTCCATGTGGACCCTAGTTGTTCGCCGACACGGTCATCGCTCATGACAGGCCGATATTCCACTCGAACCGGTGTGTGGCACACCATTATGGGGCGTTCGATCATGAATACGGACGAACAGACTATCGCGGAGGTGTTCCAGTCAGCGGGTTATGCGACGGGAATGTATGGAAAATGGCATCTCGGTGACAATTACCCTTGTCGTCCACAGGACCAAGGATTCGACGAGGCTTTTTACAATGGGGGTGGAGGGGTCGGACAGACTCCAGACTATTTTGGTAATGACTATTTCGATGACACCTACATGAGGAATGGCAAGCTTGAAAAAGTCAAAGGTTACTGTACCGACGTCTGGTTCAGAGAAGCGATGACTTTCATCGAAAACAATCGGGGTGGCCCTTTTTTTCTCTATCTAAGTACCAACGCTCCTCACGCTCCTTTTCTTGTCGATGACTCCTACAGCGCTCCTTATCGTGAAAAAGGAGTTCCGGATGAAATGGCTGCCTTTTATGGCATGATTACTAACATTGATGACAACATGGGAAAACTATTGCAGTCTCTGGAGAAACTGAATTTAGACAGTAACACCATACTGATATTTATGACCGATAACGGAACAGCAGCCGGTTCCATTCCGAATCGAAAGCAACTGGAGGCTTCGGGTAACTGGAAAGGTTTCAATGCGGGTATGCGGGGAAAAAAAGGTTCCAGCTATGATGGAGGACACCGAGTTCCGTTTTTTGTGCGTTGGCCGGACCGTGGTATTCAGGGTGGAAGGGATGTCAAAACACTCAGTGCCCATATTGATGTTCTTCCGACCTTGGCAGAACTTTGTCAAATTGAGCTGAAAACAGAATTTCCCATAGATGGTAGAAGTCTGGTTCCAGACTTAACCGGAGAGGGATTAACACAAAGACCCGACCGCACGCTTCTGGTACACTCCCAGCGTTTGGAGCACGTACAGAAGGGGCGAAACAATGCTGTAATGACGCAACGATGGCGTTTGGTAGGAAACCGTGAGCTTTATGACATACAGGCAGATCCCATTCAGTCGCAGAATATTGCCTCCGCGCATCCAGAAATAGTTCAGAGGCTGAATCAGGTTTATGACAGATGGTGGGAAAGCCTATCGACAGTAGTACAGGAAGAAGTCCATCTGGTGTTAGGAAATGAGGCGGAAAATCCGTCTCGTTTGACCTGTCACGACTGGCATACGAACAATGACCCTGTACCTTGGAACCACGGACATATCCGGAGAGGGCTTTCTAGCAATGGTTTTTGGGCTGTGGAGTTTGAAGAAACGGGTAACTACGAGCTTACTCTCCGTCGATGGCCGTATCATGAAAATCGGGCTATTAAAGCCGATCAGGCACAGTTGAGAATTGGAAAACGGGAGTATCGGAAATGGGTCAATCCTGAGGACGAAGAGGTTACTTTTCACATCGAGGTTACGGCGGGCCGTACGCGACTTCAGACGTGGTTACAGAGGTTAGACGGAAGTCTGTGCGGTGCATATTATGTCAAAGTAAACTATCTGGATTGAAAGCCGCAGCCCAGACGGAAAAACCACGTCCCTTTTTTACATGCAGCGGTTCTATCCAAAGGTGTTGGAATCTTTGGTAGGACAACAAGGTTCACAGTTTTACCCAGACAACACAACAAGTAAAACAGCGGTCGCGTTCTTATTACCGATCGAATATGACGCGGTTGGAGTAAAGATCAATCTGTCCGGTAACGGATTACGCACGGAGGTCTGCTTATTGGTTGTCCGTGTTTTCCGAACTTCCGATACAGAATAATCGATGAAACGTTCGTAAATACAGACGCCCCCCTGAGACCGCGGGGGTGGAGTGACTGGGGTCCCCAAGAGAAGACCTTCCCAGGGGCTCGTATTGAGGTGCTGCTCGCACCACGAACACTTCGCCCGTTTCACTCATGCAATAAAGTTTTCCATCAACACATACCGGTGATCCTGAAAACTGAGCCTGCCCCACTCGCTGGGTCCAGATCTCTTTTCCGGTAGCGGCTTCAAGGCATCGCACCACTCCGTTATCGCCCCACAGGAAGAGATAGCCTTTATAGATAATGGGGGTGGGGACATACGGGAGATCTTTGTCCCGAGTCCACACGACTTCGGTTTGAGCTGGCTTTTTCCCAGGTCGAAGGGCGACGAGGAAATAGCCTTTACCGCCACCACCCGCGGTTTGAATAAGGAGTCCATCTCCAAAGGTCAGTGAACTGACGGTACGGTGTTCAATGGGGTCGACTTTCCAAAGCTGTTCTCCAGTTTTGGCATCAAAAGACGCAATTCCTTCCGCTTTACTTGCAAAAACGACTTCGGGTGACAGTCCCGGACGGTTCAGAATGAGCGGCGTGGAATAGGAGGTTGCATCAGATCCCCTGTCATTTTTCCAAATGAGTTCTCCGGTTTTGGCATCGACTGCAATGAGAAAGGAAGTTCCGTCCTGGTCATTAGCGAGATAGACAATGCCCTTTTCTACAATGGGAGATACGCCCGCACCGTGCTGACTTTGAAAAGCACCGAGGTCAAGTTCCCACACTTTGTTACCGTGGAAGTCATAGGCAAGCAGAGAATAGTGTTCTTCCGTATTAAAGCTCACGAACACGTATTTTCCATCTGTTGCCGGAGTCGAGGAGGCGTAACTGTTTTTGAGATGCTTTTTAAAAGTTTTGGACTCGAGCTCACGAATCCATCGGATTTCCCCGGTTTTGGCGTTCAGACTGATAATGCTTCTACGTAGCCCATCTTCTATAGCGGTTGTAAGGAAAAGATGTTCATTCCATATACAGGGGGAGGAGTGGCCGACACCCGGCAAAGTAACGTCCCAAGCATATTTTCCGTCCTCCCACTGGACGGGAATACCCTTGTCTGTGCTGATTCCGGACCCATTGGGTCCTCGAAATCGTGACCAATAGGTCGATTGATTTGATTCGGAAGCGGATGCAGGGGTTGGTGTGTTTTCGAGTTTGGATTGTTCGGGATTACTTGCCGGGGAATGCGGAGTTCCTTTATCTGAATGATTCAAGATGGCAATAATCATGATCGTGGACAAACAAAGTGAACCATGCATAAGGGGCTCCAGTTTTCCAGCGGAGTGAAAGTAATGCGGAAGCGCTTTTCCCGGCACACCGATACAAGCTGGGCCGATCGCTTTGCGGAATCACCTGGCCCGATAGCAAGATACCGATTAAGGAAACTCTAATGACCCGGGATCAGGAAGTAAAGAGTCAACCGATCAGGGTGAGTCAGACAGAGTATTGCCGGTAGAAGATGGATCCACGAATGATTACTACCGTTTAGGGACAACCACCGGCGCAATGGAGTATTGGGGACTATTCCTAATCACGATGATCCTGGTCAGATCCCATGATTAATCCGCGTTTCGAATCGCGGATCCGATTGATTCCGTTTTTGGAACTACGAATAAATTCAACCAGCTCCTGAACTTCAACAATATTGCCGAGTTGAGTTTCTATATTGATCAGAGCAGCGCTCATAGGATTTCTGTCATCAAATAAGAGCTTAAATGCTTTCTTGATAGCGATAATCGATTCTTTGGGAACGCCATTCCGACGCAGTCCGATGATATTGATTCCCGTAATGCAATTAATGCCTTGTTGCAGCATAAAGGGGGGTAGATTCTTGGTGGTGCCAGAGAGTCCGCCAAGCATCGCTAATCGGCCGATGCGGCAATTTTGGTGCACGGTTGCATTTCCCGAAATGATGCAGCCATCATCAAGGATGCAGTGGCCACCAATCATGGCTCCATTTGCAAGCTGAATGTGATTACCCAGGATACAGTCATGGGCGACATGACTGCCGGCCATAAGAAAATTATGCGAACCAATTCGAGTGACCCCTCGATGTGTGGTACCACGATGGAGCGTCACATGCTCCC
>CAXEIY010000078.1:0-5127 GCA_963996245.1 uncultured Planctomycetia bacterium
AGCAATTTCAATATCTGACCGAACGATACCACCAAGACATTCTGATACGGGTTTACCAACTGCTTTTCCATAGATGTCCCACAGGGCGAGTTCGATACCGGATTTCAGACGACTTTCAAGTGGGCAGCTGACATGAAAATCAGCAAGGTTAAGTGGATTCCGACCGATTGCCCATTCTTGAGCTTCCGCTTCCATTCGTTTCCCACTTACTTCCGGAAGGAAGTTAACGTTGTGTTCACCCCATCCTGTTAGGCCGTCGTTGGTTTCTACTCGTACGATTGCACTGGTTGTCGTCGAACTGGTCCGGATGTGAGAACGATAAGGCGCAATCGGATCAATTTGAGGAATTTCGACGACGGTAACTTGGACATCGGCAATCTTCAAGGTTCTATTCTCCAGGGATGGATTGGACGAGGGGGACTAGTGGCACAGTATTTTACTGCATGGATTCTCGCTTTTTTTCCGGATAATCGCAACGGAACAGCCATTAGAAAGATTGACAGGAGAGCGGTGAGGCAGAATAAATCATGTTGCATGGCGATCTTTGTTGCGGGACAATCTGCTTTCTGGGAGTCGGTTCATAACTTGGTCCGTTGTCAGATTCTTTTCTGGTATAGACAGTATACTGGCGATAGATGATTGGGCAGTTAGACTAAGGGACGCTCTGGTTCGGTACGCGTGAACGATAGTCAAAACGGAATAGCTCCCCAAACGGGATTAGTCAGGAGATTTGTTTCATGGTTTTAACCGCATCAACTATGCTCGAGTTAGGTACCACCGCACCGGATTTTTCCCTTCCGGCAACAGGCGGCCAACAGGTACAACGGTCTGATTTTTCCGGCAAGCCTCTACTGGTGATGTTTTTGTGTAACCACTGTCCCTATGTCAAGCATATCTGTACGGACATTGCACAATCTGGAAATCGGTTTCAGCAGCAGGGAGTGGGAGTGGTCGCGATCAGTGCTAATGATGCGGAAACACATCCCGACGATGGTCCGGAAAAAATGGCTGAAGAGGCAGCGACAGTGGGCTATTTATTCCCCTATCTCTATGATGAGTCGCAGGATGTGGCCAAAGCATACCGCGCGGCGTGCACTCCGGACTTCTTTTTGTTCGATGAACAACATCGCCTGGTATATCGGGGACGCTATGATGAGAGTCTTCCCGAAAATGACAATCCGGTGAGCGGGTCGGATCTCAATGCTGCGGTAGAAGCAGTTCTTGCAGGTGAATCTCTTGGTGAGGAACAGCATGCAAGTGTCGGCTGTAACATTAAGTGGAAGTCGGGTAATGAACCCTCTTATTTCTCTGGATAGTCAAAAAGAAGTGAGTTTTTTTTTGTTCCCGGGAGCGGAACAACAGCGAACATGGTGATACCTGAAAACGGAAGTAGCTTCCTGTGTATAGGAAACCGAGGTGCGGTGGCGACTAAAACTCTTTGGACCGGGCGATTTTGAGACAGTCTTCGAAACCTTTCAGATCGGTAAATTGCTCTGTGTAGCCGATATTATGAAGAACGATGTGCGATCCGCTGTGGAAAACGGCCCCGTCGATCATCAGATTGTCCACCAGTCCAAACGATTCAATGGACATCTTGTTCACATCCCGAAGTTCTGTCGTCGTTTCGGTATCCGTTTCTTCCAGATTGAGGTGCATGAGAGTGCGTTCTCGAAACATTATCGGATGATTGGTGTAGGCTAGTACCATCCGATCCTGACTGCGCATGAATCCCATTTCGTAAGCCGTTCCAATATCAGCACTGGGAGAACGGAACGGCGTTATATTGGCAACGAGGAAATCACATTTTCGGAGCTTTTCTTCATTGGCATGGCTAATCTGGAATGCGCGATTCAACGTTCCGGTAATGGAAGGGCCATCGAGTTCATCCAGGGGAGATACACCAGTAAATCCGTATTGTTTACAGAGTTCCTTTTTGCGATTGAAAAGATCTTCCGCCTCTTCAAGAAACACTTCAGGACCGGCCAGGTAAACGGTTTTAGTCATCAGTTTCTTTCTGTCGGTCAAGCATGAAGAGTCTCAGGATTCTAACGTTCAGACATAATTAAAAGGTGGGAATGCGACTCAGTGTTTCCTTTGATCGCACACATCTTGATCACACCTGTGTTACAGGGTTCTTCGATTTTTCAGGTTAACAGTGTCTAGATAATCTCGAGTTACCATCCTAGTAGAGGCGATTCTCGTAGGCATCATGGATGGACTCGTCCAGCTCTTTGGCTGTCTTCCCGGTTTTTGTCTGTTCAGCTAGCATCGTTCCAAATGACGGCAGATCGCTTCGTGAGACCCGGTAAGTCTCATCCCACAAGCCTCCCCGTTTGACCGCCTTACCACACTGCAGGCAGGCCTTTTCGACGGTGACTAACATGCCAGCTGGTGGGATCTGGCCGTTGATAGCACAGGCAGTCAGGCGAGGATCATCGTGAATGACCACTGCGGAACCTGTTATCCGTAGCGTTTCCAGCACGCCTGGAACAAGGAATAATAGGGCCAATCGTTGGCGCTCTGTCACGTTGGTCATGCTGTCCAACTGGTTGTTGCCACGTCGATCGGGTAACAAGAGCGTTGCCGGATTCAGGACCACTACCGAACCGGGTGGATCGCCCCGCGGCGAAACGTCCAGTGAGCCATTCTTGTTCACAGTGGCAATACAATAGAACGAAGATAGCGCGATCATTGCCCGACAATGTTCGTCGAGTGTCTCCAGAAACTTCTGCTGTACCAGCAGTGACGGTTCCTCGTAGAAATCCCGCAAATCGTCAACGGTCTCAACTCGATTTACCGGTTGCTCACTCATTTCGATTCTGCCTCGCTTTCCAACGTCCCACGTTACCGTCAGCGGTCAGACGACACCGCGTCGCCGGGCTGTTCCTGCCTGTCCTGACGATCCTATCGCTAACCCTGGACCAACCGACCCGCGGACAGTCGAATACCCTGCTTCCTGCACCCTTCAGTTATAATCCATCACAGGGTTGATCAATACAACACAATCTTTCTGGTGTTCATGATTTTTGTTACGCGCATTATTAGGGATTATAAGTATGCTAGACCGGCGTAATGAAGAAGTCTCACAGAGCATCCGTTATTCAAAACCGGGCTATTTATTATGGTGCATTAGAATTAAAAGGAGGAGGCAATGACAATAGAGCAAATAACACAGTTACTGGGGTGGTGTGCGGTGATTAACATTGGGTTCTTGTTGTTCAAGAGTATTGTATTGTTGGCATTGAGAGGTTCGGTATCCAAGATCCATTCAGCCATGACGGGTGTCAGCGAAAAAGAAATGCTGGGCGTCTATGTTCAGTATATAAGCCAGTTTAAGCTACTGATTTGTGTATTTAACCTGGCCCCGTATATCGCTCTTCGAATTATGGGGGTGTGAGTCAGGGGTTCAAGATCGAGTGAATAGGGAGCCCCAAGACCGCGGCTGCTGAAATATCCGTTTCTGTCTGGTCACAACCAGCCTGCCGTGAGTAGAATAAAACCGCTGAACGAGATATCTTTCAGCACACGAATATCGTTCTGAAGGTGATTAATCATGATACAGATACAAGGCCAGGCCAACCGGTTTTGCGACGGTATCGCTCGCCGTCAATTTCTCGAAGTGGGGGCGTTGAGCGTTCTGGGACTGGGACTGCCGGCGCTGCTCAGAAATGAGGCCAGAGCAGATCTGTCGACACGTTCCCATCAGAGCCGATCCAAGCGATCGGTGATTCTTGTTTGGCAGCATGGTGGCCCGTCACAGCTCGATACCTTTGACATGAAGCCACATGCGCCCAGTGAAATTCGCGGCCCCTATGGTTCGATCGATTCGAGCCTTGCGGGGTTGCCGGTGTGCGAAAAATTGCCGTTTCAGGCAAAAATAATGGACAAATGTTCTGTGATCCGTAGTTTTTCTCACGGGAACGGGGATCATTGGGCTGCCGCGCACTGGATGCTTACGGGACGACTCGGGGCAAATGGTTCCGATCGTGTACCACGTCAGCCTTCGATTGGTGCAGTTGCTTCCCATCTCATCGGGCCGCGCAAAAAGGGAACTTTGGCGTCTGTGAACTTCAATGATGGTGGATTTGGGTTTCATGGAGCTTCCTGGCTGGGCGTGTCGCACAACCCTTTTCGAATGGGTGAATTCAGTTATGGAAATGAAGCTGGACGGCTGCCGACAGGCACTGGGAGCAGTTTTGAACTGGTCAGTGGATTGAATTCGTTGCGTGTCCAGGAGAGGCTTCAGCTGAAAGACCAGTTTGATCGTTTGCGGCGGGATGTGGATGTGTCTCGAACGTTTGACAGTATTGACAGCATTGATCAGCAGGCTGCAGATATTTTATTGTCCGGGCGGACGCGTGAAGCATTTGATCTCTCCAAAGAAGACAGCCGTGTAAGGGAACAATATGGACCTGGTTGGGGAGAACAGGCATTACTGGCGCGAAGATTGATCGAAGCCGGTGTACGTTATGTTTCTCTGAATACCGGCTACTGGGATGATCATGGTAATATTAAAGGGCGGCTCGATGACAAGCTTCCTCGCCATGATCGAGCCGTCGGTGTGTTGATCGAAGATCTAGCTCAGCGTGGTTTACTGGAAGATACGCTGGTAGTAACCGCGGGTGAGTTTGGAAGAACTCCTAAAATCAATGGTAATGCCGGGCGGGACCACTGGCCACAGACCCAAAGTATCATGATCGCAGGAGGTGGGTATCAGCATGGTCAGGTGATTGGGAGTACGGATTCACAGGCGGCCTACCCTACGTCAAGAAAAGTGGGTGTCGAAGACTTCTGTATGATTGTCTATCATGCATTGGGATTAAAAGCGACCGACACAATAATCGATCATTCCGGACGCCCTCAGCATCTGGTTCCGAGTGGCCGCGTGCCTCGTGAACTCTTGTAAAGGGAGGTAGATAAGCAGTGGTCGGTCGTTATGTGAGAATCTCGTGAACCACACGAGCATTTTCCTGACCGGTCAAGCGGTGATTCAGTCCTTGATAACGATAGCTGAGTTGCTGGTGATCGATACCCAGACAATGGAGGATGGTCGCGTTCAGATCGTGAATGTGGACAGGACTGCGAGTGATGTTATAACCGAAGTCATCGGTTTCACCGAGTTCGAAG
>CAXEIY010000079.1:0-12805 GCA_963996245.1 uncultured Planctomycetia bacterium
AAGGCATTTAACCTATCCTAGTCATAGAAGTCGAATAAGTGATCATGAAAATTGTAACTGCAGGCGTCATTTCGAGTGAGAGCAGAAAGGTATTACTGGTCCGACGTGCGCCTGATCAATCACTCGGTGGCTACTGGGAGTTTCCGGGGGGCAAGGTTGAGCCCAATGAGAGCGAAGAAGAGTGTCTTAGGCGGGAACTCGCCGAAGAGCTATCAATCGACGTTGAAGTAGGAGACCTGGTCGCTGAAAGTCACTATACATACGAGCATGGAGAATTCCTGCTCAAAGCTTATGAGGTCCGTATTGTTAAGGGCAAGCCGGTGCTCACAGTTCACGACCAAATGGTATGGGTAGAACCAGCTCAGTTAAGGGAGTACCGCCTTGCACCAGCGGATGTTCCGATCGCTATCGGCCTTTTCAATACTCCTCGATAATTATTTCTAAAACATTCAAGAACTTCTTATTTCCAGCATCCCACTTGAGTTAGCTGTTTAAAAACTGCCCGGAATTATGTAACCAGACGCGTGAACCCAGGGTCGATTTACGATGAAATTTTTGTCAACTGCAATCTGGATTGCCATGTTCAAATGCAGTTACTCGTTGAAAGAAAACTACCGCCTAATCTGTCCACAACGGCAGGTCGTTGAGAAACACAGCCGATGAACATATTTTATTTGCATGAAGATGTGATGAAAATATCCAGAATGTTGTGTGACAAACACAGCGTCAAAATGGTTTTAGAGTCGGCTCAAATGATGTCTACTGCCCATCGAACTCTGGATGGAGATGAGTATGCGAATAGGGTCGGGCTCTACCAAACAGTCCACAAAAACCATCCGAGCACGATCTGGACACGAACGACAAGCGGTAATTATGCCTGGCACTTTGCCCTCTTCAGTGCAATGTTGGACGAGTATCAGTTTCGTTATGAAAAATTACACAAATGCAAAGTCTTGCTCACACTCCTGGAACAACAGCCGCAGAACATTCCACGAGGAGATTTTTCGCCTCCACCACAGTGTATGCCCAAAAAATACAAGAGTGACAATACCGTGCGGGCCTATAGAAATTTCTACGTAGGCGAGAAAGCAAGGTTCGCCAGCTGGAAAAATCGAGCCGTACCGGATTGGTTTACTAAAGCAGGAAAGTCCGATATCTAGGGTGTGGACAAGAAAGCGATCATGGTTAATTTTAGACGGTAGAGTGTGAAGAAATTGCCCCACTCAGGGAGTGGGGCAAAGTCACAACTACAAAGGAGGAGAATCCAGAGTCTAGGTCACTCCATGTGAAAATCCTGTCAACAGATCATTAGAACGCAGCTGAATCGAATCTCGTACGTACGAACGCCGAATCTGGAAGTCGGCCTACGAATCCCCTGGACGGCCTGTAATCGATGCGTAGGCAGAGTGGTTATGTATGGATTCGAAATTTTCTGCGGTAACGTTGTATTCGAAAATGTGGTGATGCCTATTGATTTTCTGGGCGATATCTCGAACAAGATCTTCGACAAATTTAGGATTATCGTAAGCTTGCTCGGTTACGTATTTCTCATCGGCCCTCTTTAGTGTTCCAAATAATTCGCAGCTTGCTTCTGATTCCACGAGCTGGATCAGCTCTGTTATGCTGATGGGTGCGTTCGACTTGACCTTCAGCGCGACATGGGACCGTTGGTTATGTGCCCCATAATCCGAGATTTCCTTTGAACACGGGCACAAGCTGGTCACAGGCACCACAACTTCGAGCTCCGATACCGTGGTTTCCGGGTTAGTCTGGCCATCGAAGGACACGACATAATCCATCAGGCTGCGACAACCCGAAACCGGTGCACGCTTTTCGACAAAAAATGGGAAGGTTGCCCGGATTTCACTCCTCTCGGCCCCCAGCATTTTTGCTGTATCTTCAAGTAGTGAACAAAACGATTCGGTCGACAGTGGGGCACTCTGGTCGTTCAGAATCTGGACAAAGCGGGACATATGGGTGCCTTTCTGCTCACCTGGCAACTCAACATACATGTCGAACTCAGCAATGGTATGTTGCTCGCCCACACTCTCATCGAAAACAACGATTGGGTGCCGTATTCCCCTGACACCCACTTTCTCTATCTTTAGGTTTCGGTCGTCTCTGGTGGACTGTATGTCTGCAATCTGGTCTGAGAGGCCCGACACAGCTTCGAGGTTAAGCATAATTATTCATGTCACTAAATTTACTAACGCACAGAACTTTAGATCGTCGGGCGTGAATTCCATGTGAATCTTGTCGCATCCAGTCGAATCGCCGGTTAGGGTATGTTCCATCGCTGGGGCACCTTTCGTATCTCCTTGATGTCATAACCCAAGTTCATGATTCTGCGCATATGCTCTTCGTAGTCGGAATCCGCCATCTCAGGCTTTCTTGCCATTAACCATACAAAATCACGTTTTTCACGAGCGATTATGGTCTGGCTATACCTCTCATCAAGGTACACAATCCTAAAGTCTGCCTTTATCGGCCAGATGAACTGCATGCCCCACCTGGCATTGGTTTGTTTGTCCAACACGAAGCCACGTGGATGATAGGTTTTCCGACGGCCATCAAACCCACCTTTAAGAAAAGTGAACGTAGTCGCGATAGTGCCGTCTTCATCCAGCCGGTAACTTTCGACAGCGTTATAACTCTCACGTTCGATCAGAGTCGGTATGCAGGCTATTACGTACCAATCCCCCATGAACCTGTTGAGATCAACGTAACTCACTGTATTCATAGACTCGGTCGACATAGCGGGACGAATGGTCATAAAAAAAAGCAACGCTGTCAGTAACGGTTGACGCAAAACCCGTCTAACCAGAATGCCGGAGACTAAACGCATCAAGCCTGAAATAAGTTCATTAAGCGTTAGCCCTAAAGCGATAATGGCTTACACCCCAGGTTTCACCTTCATTGGCAGCGAATAGTTCCGCGCAAGCCATAAAGAAAATTCTCCAGCGTTGGAACCAGACCTTGGCGGCGGATAACCCATACACCTGCTCAAGGACGGCCATCACTTCACGGCGGTTACGATCGAGATTGATCAACCAGGATTCTGCTGTCTGGCGGTAATGCTGCCCGTTCCAGCGCCACGATTCTTCAACAGCCAGATGTTGTCTGAATGTCATTGGAAGCTCATGACTTGGCATCATGCCCGCGGTAAAGAAATGCCTACTCATCCAGTCACCGGGGCCTTCGTCAACGAACAGGTAAGGGGTTTCAGCGTGACTGAAGATATGAAGAAATAATCTTCCCCTCGGTGTCAGCCAGCGCGATATCCGTTCGAACATCTCCCTGTAGTTACGCAGATGTTCAAACATCTCGACAGACACTATTCGGTCAAAACTGGAATCGGGTACGTACTCATTTATGTCTCTTGTTTTGACCGTCAGGTTGGATAATCCCAACCTGTGGGCTTTTGCTTCAATATAGTGACGTTGGGCGATCGAGTTTGATATCGAGGTAATGATCGAATTGGGATAAGTTTTTGCCATCCACAGACTTAATGACCCCCACCCGCAACCCAGTTCAAGAATGCTGTGGCCGTTCTCAATCAGAGCATGATGACAGCTAAGCTTCAACGCTGCCTCTTCGGCATCCGCGAGGTCCGTATGAGCACCGGCCCAGTAACAGCAGCTGTATTTCCTGTGGTCCCCGAGAATTTGATCAAAAAACGCAGGTGGTAACTCATAGTGCTGGTCATTGGCTTTAACCGGCACGGGTGCGATGTCTGACCTGTTCATCTCGGAGATAAAAGTTCGAAGGTAGGCTTTCTTCGAAGTCCCTGAATCGCGGGTTAACGTAACCTCGCGTTGGTGACACAGTCTCCTGATACCCGAGCGGATGATTACATCGGGTAACCAGCCGTGATCTGCCGCGGTCAGCCCCGTATTCAATAATGCTCGCATGCGTGATTATTGCCCTCGGCTGTCGAGGTTATGTGAAGGACCGGCATCCACTTGCCGGCGAGTCGTTTTTTCAAGAATCACCAACAGGGGCATTGCGATCATCCACTCCACTGCTATAGGAACCAAGCCCTGAGGCAACTCCAATGCATTCAGTGCCTGCCCGGCAGAATAGGCGGCAGGACCGACTATTCCGCCCAGCACCCCAGCGACACAGTATCGTCCGGCCAACCAGCCCAGAGAAAATCTCAAGGTCGCCGCAAGATTGACCCAAAGGGACACCATCCAAACGGGTGACAGCAGCCCGGAGTGTTCGCCTGTTGCTATATGAATAGCACCGATCCTGATCAGCAGAGAATCACACAATAATCCCAGTACTGCGACGGAAAGCAACAGCCCGACCTCCGATCGCAGCTGCTGTTTCCAAGCTAGGAACGGAATGATCCAGGCAATGACAATGACCGGCCCTAAGATTCCCCAACCCCGGGAAGCACTCAAGACAATCAGGAACCAGGCGGTGTTGAACAGGGTGAAGTTTATGAGCCGTGACGTCATGCGCCAGACAATTCCGGTACCCGATCTACCTTAATCGATCCTCGCCAACCGGGATTCACAAATGCGAGTTGCAGATCGGAAAGATAGCGTTCACTAAACCCAGCTTCACAATAGCTGAGATAGTAGTGCCACAGACGGATGAATCGTTCTGGGTAACCGAGTGCTCTGACTTCGCGCTCTGCTTCGCTGAAACGTTCATGCCAGATCCGTAGTGTTCTGGCGTAGTGTGCGCCTATGTCTTCCATATGAACGAGTTTCATATCTGACTGTTGCTGTACTTGTGAAAGCACGGCGCTCAGTGACGGAACGCAACTGCCCGGAAAGATATATTTCTGAATGAAATCACAGTGATTCAGATACTGTTTATAGCGCTGGCACGGCATCGTGATGGCCTGGATAACCAGGCATCCGTCGTCACTTAGCAATTTCCCGCATTGCGAAAAGAACGTGGGCAGATATTGGTGTCCAACAGCTTCGATCATTTCTATCGACGCTATCTTTTGATATCGCCCTTTGATGTTCCGGTAGTCCCGTAATTGGAAGTCAATTTGTTTGCTAAGGCCCAATCGCGCGGCACGGGAATTTGCAAATTCGATCTGGGACCTGGATATAGTGACTGCGGTTACCTGGGCTCCGTAGTGGCGAGCAGCATGAATTGCCAGGCTTCCCCAACCGCACCCGATTTCGAGCAGATGATCGCCTTTCCCCAGATTCAGCTTTCTGCATATCCGGTCTAACTTGTTGGAGCTCGCGCTTTCAAGAGCATCCTCGTCTGTTTCGAATATTGCTGAGGAATAAGTCATCGTCCGGTCCAGAAACAACGAGAACAGATCGTTACCCAGATCGTAGTGCGCCTTGATGTTCCGGCGGCTCCCGCCGTGGGTATTGGCGTTGTTTCTATGTCCAAGAAAAGAAACAAACACACCAAGACTCGACAGTCCTTGGTCCAGAGTGTCGGAAAGCCCGATATTTCGCACAAATAATTGAATCAGTCCGGTAAGGTCATCCGTGCTCCATTGGTCATCCATCCAGCCCTCTGCAGCACCGAGGCTCCCCGAGATCAGCAATCGCCTGTAAAACACGGGATCTTTAATTCTGAGTTCGTAACGCCGGCCAGTCTGATCTCCGGTGACGGTTTCGCCCCAGGCATCGGTTATGAGCAGCGAGCCCTTCAACTGTTGCAGTTTCTGATGGACGAATCTTCTGCAAATACTATCGATGGGCTTGTAGCCATGCATACTGCGCCTCCCCGCATTCTGCAGCCCGGGAACATTCGTTGTCATAAATATCTACCTATGAGCGGGTTCGGTCCGATGTCGGTCCGGATGCGGATAAAACGGTATTTTCTTGGACCATAAGCGCAACGCTTGTATGTAGATTGCCAATACAACCTTGGACGTCATAAACGGATAACTCGCCAGGCAACGGGAAAGATTCCTCTGGTTCAGCGCCATAGCGCTCAGTTCGAGGGACGCCCTGAATACTCTTTTTTGATCTACCCGAGTTTCCATGACGACATCCAGCTGATCCCCGGGAAAGCCGAATTCCCAGAAATATCTCTGGTTCATGGGCATGAACGGCGATACATGGAATTTTTTGTCGAAATCAAAAGTCATACCGCTGTTTTCACTACCTGGAGAGCACCGCAGGACATAGCAGTACCTCTCACCCCACGGCGTATTGTTGACTTCGGCCACGATGCACTCGATGTGGGTAACGGATTTATTCCAGCAATAGTAAAAACTCACCGGATTCATAATCACCCCGAAGTAACGAAAATGGGTGAGTAGTGTGATTGGGCCTTCCGTCTGTAATCCGATCCGTTGACTGACGAGTCTGCGTATGCCCTGGATCAGCGTGCGGTCTGGATCATGATAGTGATCTTCATCCCGAAACCACGCCATCGCGAAGCGGCGGCTTGACCAGCCCCAGAATGGATCCAAAAGTTCCGGCAGTTCCGACAGGTCCAGGTACATCATGAATACCCTGTAGGAGAAGGCATGAGCCTTGGGCACGAACCGCGTATGACGAACGGTTCCCGTGTAAATTCGGCTGGTCAAAATTGAGGGTCTATGTCGAAGGCAGTGGCTACTGCAAGGCCGCTACGGATGCCGTCTTCATGGAAGCCATGACCCCAATAGGCGCCACAGTACGATAATCGATTTCTTCGAAGCATCTGCTGGTGGTAACTCTGGGCATCATTTCGGACAAACGAGAAGACCGGATGCCGGTACTTGATCTGCCGAATGACATGCTCTGGTGCAATATGGGTGAACTGGTTAAGCGATACACAATAGGTCTTCTCGGCATCCAGTGATTGCAGACGGTTCATGTTGTAACTGATCGACACGTTACCGGAGTGATCTGGCGGTATACGATAATTCCAACTGGCCCATGCCGGTTTTCGAGCAGGCAGTACTCTCGTGTCCGTATGCAGACAAATATGGTTATCCTGGTATGGAAAACAGGCAAGGGTCTCTGCTTCCAGATCGTCCGGGTCCGCTACGAGATCTAGGCTTGTATCTGCATGTGTCGCCAGTATGACTTCGTCAAATCGGTGGGTATGTCCGTTGGTAAGCTCCACATCGACACCCTTTGGGCGCCGGTAGAGTTTGCGGACCGGCGTTCCGTTTACCAGGTCTCCTCCAAGTCGGCTGGACATTTCCCGAACATAGGCCTGTGATCCGCCGTTTACCGTTAACCATTGGGGCCTGCCCATTACACGCAGCATTCCATGGTTCTCCAGGAATTCCACAACAAAACTGATCGGAAATGATCGAAATTGATGAGAGCTGCACGACCACAGAGACGAACCCAACGGGACCAGATAATTTTCAACAAAAGCCCTGCTATACCCTTTACTCGATACATACTGAGCAACCGTTAAGTCCACTCTTGATAAATCATCGGGGGAAGGTCTTGACGCATTGAATCGTAGGATATCTATTAGCATACGCCAGAATTTCGGACTCAAAAGATTTAAACGCTGGGCAAATAGGGTGTTCAGACTGGTTCCACAGTATTCAAGGCCGGTTTTTTCACACACCACACTGAAACTCATGTCAGAGGGTTGCCCGTTTACGTGCAGGTCAGCCAACAACCGGCAAAACATCGGGTAGTTCGTTTCGTTATAGACGATGAATCCTGTATCAATATTGAGTCTTCTAGATCCTTCTATGACTGTAGCCGTGTTGGCGTGCCCTCCCGCGTCGCACTCCGCCTCGAATACCGTAACGGCGTGTCGCCGCCCCAGGACATATGCAGTCGCGAGCCCGGAAATACCCGCTCCAACAACAGCCAGATTCAAGATACATTCCGGTTACTGGAAAGAATCGACGCAGGGACGCGCTGGATGTTCTTTACCAGGCCAAAAAGTGACATCAACCATATACCGAAATATGCGATATCGAATTCCCACCAGTAGAAGCCTTGTTTGGCAGAACACGGGTAGCGATGATGATTGTTGTGCCAGCCTTCGCCTAAAGTAATCAGCGCAAGAATTGGATTATTGCGGCTGTTGTCGCGTGTTTTAAATCGCCGGGTACCTACAAGGTGGGCTACTGAATTGATCGTGAAGGTCGCATGGTATAGACATGTAGTCGACACAAAGAAGCCCCAAACCAGCAGTTGCAGGCCACTGGTTCCAAGCTGAGGCGAATTCTGCTGCGCCAGCGTACCCAGTGCATAGCACGCGATTCCAAGTCCTATAAATGGAAGCGAGTCGGTTCGATCTATCCATTTCAACTCGGGATATCTTAGCCAGTCCTTGATGTGACGTTCGGATGCTGAATAAGCCTTTGGTGTCAGAAACCATAAAGTATGGCTAAACCAGAACCCATTCTGGTTAGGAGAGTGGGGATCTTCGACCGTATCGGAATGAAGATGGTGTGAACGATGATGGCTCGCCCACCACAAAGGACCTCTCTGCCCAGCAGTGCAACCGAGTATCGCCATCAAAGCCTGAACAAATCTTGGTACTTCATAGGTACGGTGGGAGAAATAGCGATGATAAAAAGCAGTAATGAAGAACATTCGTGCAAAGTAAAGAGTGCACGCCAGCGCTATCGCGAAAGTGCTGACTCCGACAAAGAAAACACCTATACATCCCGTGTGAATCAATATGAAGGGGACCAGGCGAAATACATCGACCTTCTCGCCCTGCCGTTCATTGTCACCATAGTACCGTTCATCATTGGTGACCCAGTAAATGACCCGCCTGTATGCCCTAAGTAACAACGATTTGATACTCGCTATCGACGGAAACACAGCTTTCTCTACCCCGGCTGTTTCAGCTGGTATGGGACGCCACAGCAAGTTGGTCATCCAAAGGAGATTGCTTGGCGTGTGGCATGTAGAGCGTGGCGGTAGTCCCGATGCCCGGCTCGCTCGTCAGATCGACCTGCCAGCCAAAACGGTCGCAGAGTTTCTTCACTATCGACAGCCCTACACCATGTCCGCCTTTGCGGCTGTTACTGCCACGAAAATAAGGCGTAAACGCCTGCCCTTTCTCTGCAATCTGCATACCGATACCACTGTCTTTCACGATCAGATATTTGTCCTCAATGATGAGTTCTATACTTCCTTCATCGGTATACCTCACTGAGTTACTGAGGAAATTCGAAATAATCACGGAAAGAATTTTCGGTGGCGCATTGATATCCAGCTGACAGTTCGACGTGATTTTGAGCTCCACAGGTTTCCCTTCTAACAGAGGTTGATACCGGTCAGCTTCCTCGGAGAGCATCTCGTTTATTTTGACGGTCTCCGTGGTCAGACTCCCTTCGGCCTCCCGAGCCAGCAATAGGAATGCTTCGACAAGCGACTTCATGTCGTCTACTGCCCGTTTTATCCGATGAACAGAATTCTTTGCCTGACGGGGTAACTCCTGTTCTGAAAGAAGCATTTCACAAGCTATGCCAATAACCGTCAGCGGACTTCGCAATTCATGGCTCACATCCCGCGTGAATTCTCTCTCGCGGGTAATGAATTCACGTATTCGCTGAGATAAGCGATCGAGCGCTTCGGACAAAGTAACGATTTCACGATCCGCACTCAGGTTTGGGGATTCGAGCTTGAAGCCGTCGTCACCCACCGCCTCCAGGTCAAGCGACTCGACCTTTCTCGCTAAACGAATCACCGGAGATACGGAGGATCGATAGAAACGATATCCCAGGTAGAGCGAACAGTAGACAAGTACAAGAACCACGCCCAGTGGCAGCAGACCAAAGTAGAGAGTGAGTTCGTGAACCTGCTCTCCGTCGAAAAGCAGTATCAATTTTTCTCCGTTTTTCTCCGACACCAGTGCTACTGAATAGTCCGATTGAGAGGGCAGTTCATGAAAGCCGAGCCCTAGACTACGCATCTCATTGGGCACTGGCGACGAATCAGCTCCCCGGTACATATAACCCGTGAGATTCCGCGTATCCGGAAGCTCGAACAATGAATCTTCGCTGCGACGCAGCCAGAAATAGTCGGCTTCTGTCTGCAGGGCCTGCTTGACAAGCAGTTCCTTCATTACCCATCCGGCGCCCCATGTGCCGAGAACAGCAGCGACTGCGACGAGGGTAAGTTGAAGGGCTACGGCGCGGCCAAACCGGCGAGCGATGCCGGGCTTAAGCGTCGGCATGCTTTGAGAATAGACGATACCCGTTGCTTGGTAGGGTGTGGAGAAGCGGCTGTCTGAAAGGCCGATCGATGCACTTACGGAGGTTGTACATGTGGCTACGCAAAGTGTCGCTATCTGGAAGAACATCGCCCCAGATCAACCGTTCGATTTCCCGGCGGGTTACGACTTTCGGCGAGGCCTCCATGAGGATTTTGAGCAACTTAAGGCTGATGGGTGATAACTGCAGCTCCTGGCCGCCACGCTGGACTGTCAACGTATTCAGATCGTACGTAAGGTCACCGACAGACAATACGTCACTTTTTTGCTTGCCAAACTGGCGCCGGACAAGGGCTCGGATTCGGGCTTCGAGCTCCTCGATCGCAAACGGTTTTACGAGATAGTCATCTGCACCGCTGTTAAATCCGGTTATTTTGTCTTCCAGCGTGTCCCGAGCTGTCAGCATCAGGACAGGAGTTTCATCATGGGATTCCTCTCGCAGCGACTTACAGACATTGAGCCCGTCGCGGCGGGGAAGCATCAAATCAAGGACGATGGCGTCGTATTCGTTTTCCCTGGCCAGGTTTAACCCGATCTCACCATCCGGGGCGTAATCGAGCTCAAATCCGCGATTTTCCAGGTAAGCAAACACCATTTCGGCAATGTCTTGATGGTCTTCGACGAGCAGAATCGTGTAGGTATCAGTGACTTCTGGCATTACTTTTCCGTACTAGTTATTGACTTAGCATGATTATCTGAAAGTGATGTGACGACTATGTGAATGCCGCTTATTTTCTCGGCGGCAATGGAATCAATCGGCTGGTCTTCTGCGTATAGACGTCATAATCAGGCCGCCTTTGAACAACTCCAAATTCCATACGCCGTATGCCCGTGAAATCGAGCAAGCAGTATGTCATGAGCAAAGGAGATGCGATGGACCACCAGCCGTCGGCTGGAAGCGCCATCAGGTATGCGCCCCACCAGACACAGCATTCTCCAAAATAATTGGGGTGACGGCTATATCTCCAAAGACCAGTATCCAGAACACCATTGCGGTTTTTAGCTCTCTGGAATGCCCGCAGCTGAACGTCGGCTACAGTCTCAAAGGTTATGCCGAAGAGCCATATTCCAGCTGCGGTCCATCGCAACGGGCTGAATTCGGATTCACCCCGCAGGGCAAAGAACAGGCTGAAAGAGACAATCCAGGCCATAAACGCCTGCAACCCGAAGATCCCGACCAGGCTTTTCATCTCGAAATTGCTCTTCCACCGGCTTCTTAACTCGGTATAGCGGCGATCCTCGCACTGTCCTCGGGCGCGGAGGAATATGTGAAGAAACAGCCTTCCACCCCACAGGCAAACCAGCGTAACCGCAATCCAGTTGACCTGGTTTTCGCCGGGGTATTGAATCAGATACACCCATAAGGCGGCAGTCACTAGTAAAGGCCAGAAAGTATCGATCACACTGACCTTCCCGGTCTTCAAGCTGATCAACCATGCGACGAATGAGATCCCTATCAGGATCGGAAGAGCCGCGAACAGCTGAGGAATTTCCGTGAGGGGCACCAGATTTTCTCGGAAGGCGAGTATTCGTTCTACGAATCTCGACCCGTGATGAACACCAAATTAATAATTAAAATTTAAGTGTATCTGTTTATGTCAAGACTAAGTGAAGCCCACGCCGGTATTGAGAAGCCTATGGATTAAACACAATCAATCCGACAGTTGATTAAGTCTTTTCTAGACAAGCTCTTCACGCCCGGCACGTAGACTTTTTGACCTAAGTTCCCGTTGGGAGTCCTCATGAATAGTTTCAAAGAGACAATTGTTGCTGTGGTCGTGGGATCGAACCGGGGTATAGGGCTAGCACTAGTTCAGCAACTGCTGACAGATTCTTCCGTCGATATCGTTTATGCCGGCTGTCGGACGATCTCGGCAGCCCAAGGGCTGAACGACGCTGTCAAAACCTACGGCGACCGCCTTATCCCTGTCTCCGTCGACCTGACAAGCGCCGAATCGGTCGATGCCTTTCGTGGTTTCCTTGAGTTCGAGGGCGCGCAGCCGAACCTCGTTATCAATTGCGCGGGCATACTTCACAATCAGGACGTGAAGCCCGAAAAACGGCTCGAAGATATCGAAATAGGCAGTTTGCGAAAATATTTCGATACGAATGCGATTGGACCTGTGCTCTTGGCGAAAGCACTGAAAAATATCCTTCCGACTCGGCGGCGTGTGGTCCTGGGTAACCTGTCCGCAAAACTCGGCAGTGTGGGAGACAACAAATTAGGAGGGTGGTACGGGTACCGGGCGAGCAAGACCGCCCTGAACATGTTCACTCGGAACATTGCAATTGAGCTGGGCCGCAGAAACAAGGAGCTGGTCTGCGTGGGGCTCCATCCGGGTACGGTGGATACCCGTTTATCGCGTCCTTTTCAGAGAAAAGAGACAGCGCAGTCCCTGCTTTTACCCGAGACCTCTGCGGGGCTTTTGCTGAATGTACTGGACCAGCTTACACCGGAGGATTCAGGCGGATTCTTTGCCTACGATGGGTGTCGAATTCCCTGGTAGCCAGGGTTACGATAGTAGGGTATTTATAGCCGTCATACTGCGTAGCGTTCTCTCCAGTGCTGACTTTAATTCAGCGCAAGTAAGGGAGGAAAAGTGATGTTAGAGAAATAGCGTCGGGATTGCCTATCCCTCTCACCTGAGTGTGGCTCAAATGGACAAGAGAGGACTCTTGT
>CAXEIY010000080.1:0-31695 GCA_963996245.1 uncultured Planctomycetia bacterium
CTATTGACTTAATACTTAGAAACAACCCGCGAATTTTTCGCAGGGACAAGCACGTCACAAAAACATTAACTGCATATCACATCTTCGAGGAGATCGACCATGGCGCGAACGCTACGATTCAATCAGGCGCGTCGTAAGAATCGGCGAACGCGAGCGAACACCCGGCATCGCCACCCCCAAGTGGAGACGCTCGAACCTCGCATCGTATTGGCTCCCATGATTGCTGATGGGGAAGCCACAGATACGGATCTTACCGATGTATTCGCCATTCGCCCCGTGACAGACCAGGTAACCGGCCGAATTGAGATAGCGCCGGTCAGTTTCGCTGGCGGAGACACATTCGTTGTCGAACGCCTCGGCCAGGATCCTGATAACGATGGTGTCATCGAACGCCCCGACGCCGCAGACGCCGGAACCATCAGCCGTATCACCCCCAGTGGTAACGTATCGGTTTTTGCTACGGTACCCGGTGGTGGAAATCTGGGTTTCGGTGGCTACAAAAACTTTTTTGATATCGTCATCGATCCAATTGGAATCTTTGATGGTGTTCCCAGTCTTTTCGTAAGCACCAGCGATCAAGTCGATGCTGCCAAAAATGCCATCTACCGCTTTGACGTCGGTGGCAACCTGCTTGACGGTGCGCCTTTTGCTACCTTCACCGAAGACAGTAATTCAGATCTGACTTTTGATGACCATCCCACTGTGATGGCTCTCAATCTAGGTAACGGCGAATGGCCAGCTGGGTTATACGTGGCCGATGTCGAAGAAGAATCCTTTTCAGAAGGTGATGATCTCTTTGTCTTTCAACCAGGCTATATGCCAGGAAGTATCATTAACTCCAACACCATGCCCAGTGGAGTTACACGTATCGCCGACATGGCACGCAACGTGTCACCACCAGACGGTCCTCTACCCGATATGGATGCCCGTGCGATGGTTTTTGATCCAGGAAACCAATACGAAAGTACCTTGATCATGGCCAGTACCGATCTGGAAGACGGTACGGAATCAACCACGATGAAATTCGATCCTCCTCTGGCCGGCAGCGGAGAAGCTTTTGATTCCACCTTGTTTCAACCACTGACCACGCACCTCTGGATGGATGCTTCTTTTGATAACGGAGGGTTCCTGTCCACGGACATGGACGGTGAATACATCGGTTCCTATTTCGTTACCGATTCAGCCGGTGGCGGAGACGAAGACCTGCGCGGTGTCATTCATAGAATTCACCCCGAAGGACAGTTTAACAATGGTGGTGAAGAAGATCCGTTTGCGTTTAATTTCCGTGTGACCGATCCCGCAATGGACATTATTCCTGACGTCACACTCGATGACGAAACCGCTGGAATGAACGGTGTTTTCAGCATTTCCGTATCGCCGGATGGTCAGCGCATCCAGATTGCGGATCTCGACGGCATCTGGGAAATCCGAACCGATGTGGGATTACCGTGTTCGATGTCCGGAGATAACACCGGTGTTTGTGATGTCCTCGTAGATCTGGGACGACCCTATCGTGGAGCAGGATTAGCCGTCGCAGTAATCGACACGGGAGTGGATTCTGCCCATTCAGGATTCGGTGGACTGGTTACCGAAGGAAGGGATGTTGCCCTGGGCACGCTCTATAACAAAGAATTACCCGGTACACTCGATGAAATGTCCCATGGCACCAATGGAGCTGGTGTCATTCATCAGATCGCACCAGAGGCGGTAATCGTACCTGTTAAAACAGATGTTTCGGGAACGGGTGGACTGAGTAATCGTCAGATACTCTGGGAAGGGGTCCGTTATGTCGCGGACAACCCCATCGTTGAACACCCGATTACCGGGGAGTTAGTACCGGTCGTTGCTGGTAACATGTCATTTGGACTCATCAATTCAGAACAGGTCTATGACAGCGAACGCGAAGCAGCACAGACCGATGGAAGCAGTCTATACACCTTCAAAGACCAGATGCAGCGATGGCGCAGTCTTGGAATCTATCCGGTTGCCTCCGCCGGTAACGAAGGAACACTCTTTGAAGAGGCCATGGATGGCATGGACCTCCCAGCTGTCATCAATGAGGTCGTCAGCGTGGGAGCCACCTATCCCTATGGCCCGACTCCTCCTCTGGAACCACCTGCGGGAACCGAACTGGTCGATGGAGACTTGATTGCTTTTCCGGATAAAGTAGCTGCCTTTTCAAGCCGTAGTCAGGATACGGACTTCATGGCACCCGGTACCGCCGTTCGTACCTTCAACTCCACCATTGATTTAGACTTTGATGACTTTCCTGATCTTCCGCCAATTAATCTGAACTATACAGGGACCTCCGCATCCGCCCCTTATGTCACAGGCATTTTCACTATGGTGTACAGTGCCGTTGACTTCTGGAGCGATGTTGCCTCTGACGGCTCGACCACAGAAGGTTTCCTGGGTGCAAGTGATGCCGTACCGGTCAACATGTCATCGATTCTTGACATCGGGCCCTATCTTACTCCTGACGGAGTACATGCCATCCTGCAATGGACGTCTGTACCGGTTAACGATATCGACCTCGTGTTTGAAGATGAGGTTGCGCAACAATTTCGATTAAGAAATAATGGGGAAGACAGCACCGAATACCGAACCTATTCCCGCATTGACGCTGGCCAGGCAATCTCTGCGATTGAAGGAGCCATCGCGTTTGACTACTTCAGTCATCATCCGGGTCTTGTTGCAGCAATAGACAGCGACAACAGTGGTATTCTGACAGCTACTGAAATCCAGAACTTCAGTAACGATTCGTCCAACAGCCCAACCAGCCGTGCGATGGCCAGCATGATTGGTGGTACGTCGTCTGATTCGATTCAGAAACGCACAGATTTATTCGATCGCCTTAATGGTGACAATGGTCTTGGAGTCGAAGATGGAATCGGTGTCAATCAAATTGATGTTCTGGCGGATTCACTGCTCCCTTCACTTGGGAAATTCAGAATTACTCAGCGTACGGCTAATGGTAATGAAGGCTATTTGACCGATTCCGATGCCACGCGAAACTGGCACGATTTAGTTGTACTCGGTAATGACATCAACTTTGTCGACGGCGTTCCTGACATCTATCGTGGTGCAGGCCCTAAAGATGGTGGAGGCGCGGTAGCCACATCGTTCAAGGTGATGATGCCACGTGATCCCTATGGAGATGACGATGGCACCCCATCCTCAGGAGGTGGAAGCAGCCCACCTGACAGTGGTGGAACCCCCGAACCGACACCGGGAGAAGGTACTCCCTCACCGGGTGATGGTTCACAGAATCCAGGAACTGGAGGCGGCGATAACTCCAGTAATCCTTCACCGGGAACGGGACAACCCGGTGGTGACAACTCCGACAGCGATCTGAAGCCCAGTGTCGCCACACTCTACCGAGGAGGAAAATGGTTCTTCGATGTCGAGAAGGATGGCGGTGTGGGTGAAAGTATCTCCTATTTCGGCATTAGTGGTGACCGCGCCGTACCTGGCGACTGGGACGGTGATGGTTTCGATGAGATGGCGATATACCGTAATGGCCAGTGGTTCTTTGACATGGATGGTGAAGGTGGTGTCAGCGAGAAGAGTTTCTGGTTTGGCCTGCCGGGTGATATCCCGGTAGCCGGTGATTTCAATGGTGACGGCACTTCCGATGCCGCGGTGTATCGTAACGGTCAATGGTTTGTAGATCTTGACGGCCAGGGTGGAATCGGTGAGAAGAGTTTCTGGTTTGGCCTGCAGGGTGATGTCCCGGTAGTAGCGGACTGGGATGGTAACGGTTCCGCAGACGCAACCGTTTATCGACAAGGTCAGTGGTTTGCAGATCTGGCCGGTGATGGCGGCACGGATGAGAAGAGTTTCTGGTTTGGCCTGCAGGACGATATTCCGCTCGCTGGTGACTGGGATAATAACGGGATCGTAGACCCTGCCATTTTCAGAAATGGCCAGTGGTTCCTGGACCTGGCCGGTGACGGTGGTATTGCGGAAGAGAGCTACTGGTATGGTCTTCCTGACGACAATCCCGTAGCGTATCGATTCGATGACCAGACGGAGACCAGTTCCGTGGCTGTTTCAGGATTGACTAGTGGAGACAACAGTGATCTGAGTGGGCCATCCTTTGGTTCCGGCGCATTCAGCCCAACGTTACCGGGTATCGACACAGGTGATCTTGACCAGATTTTCAGTTCTGAATGGAGTTCTTCCAGCCCCGTAACCGTTCCGGAATTAATCCCTGTTCCCGTTACTTCTCCAGAAGAAAGTGACGAGGCCACAGACAACGATGATACCACGGCGGACCTTGAAGAAAACCCCGTTGAACAGGCTCTGGCCAAGCTTCTTGAAGAATGGACAGATGCCAATCTCATCGCATTACTTCTGGCGATTAGCGAACACAACGAAAATTTGAGTTAAAACAGACCGCCAAGAACTTCCAGCATTCTCGACGCGCGTGCCTGATAGGTATGTTCCTGCAGCGTACGGCGTTGAGCTGCCTGACCGATTCGACGGGCACGATTGGGATGTTCGATAAACGATTCTATGATCTGCTTGAATTCATCAACTGTATCAAACAGTACGATCTCCTCTCCAGGTACGTAATACTCTTCAATCTCCAGACTTTCTACAAAATACAGTTGTGTGGCCCCGGCCATAGCGGCTTCAAATGTACGTGGCCCCGGGGTGCTAGGATCCAGCTGGAACCTTTCATTGGCATAGTGAAAATGCCTTCCTAGATTCAGGGTTACCAACGAACGAGAACACTCATCCGCAAACATCTCATTGGATAAACGCCTGTTGTGACAAAAACTCCACTCCGCTTCCGGCCACTCAGCCCCTGACAGTGAGGTACGGCATCTCTCAAGAACGTCCGCCAAGTCACGAATCATACGAACGCGATTTTCAAATCCGACACCGCAGAAAAAACAGTCCCACTGTTCCGGCACTGTCCTGGAACGTACGTGGGCTGTATCGCTGGCTGCCAAAGGGAGATGAAAAACGTGACGGTGATCATAATGTGATACCGCCCAGCGATCATTCGAAAAGATCACGTCTGCCAGACCGGTAATCTTTTCGTGGGCATCAAACTCATAAGGATCATCATGGAGCCACACCACCAGTGGTATATCGCGAGCCTCACAGACACTCTTTAGGGAAAACAGATCCACTTGATCTGACAGGCAGGAACCAAAACAGAGGACCATGTCACAACCTGTTTCCTGAAGGATTCTTGGAGCCGCTCGTTCAAGTGGCAGTTCCCGAACAGCATGGGCACCCAGTACATTCTGAAATCCTTCCCCAACAAAACGTCTTAATATTTTGTTGCGATTCCCTGAATCGGGAGACAATCCGGTTAGGACCAGTTGGGAGATTTTCATGAACGCTCCCGTCTTAATGTTCGCCCCAACCTATGCCACCCTTCTTCAACCATACGGCGTCCGGTTGCTCGCAGACCGTGTCGTCGTATATGGGATCGTACCTTTTGTGCCAATATTCCCGCTGATGGTTTGGGCACTTTAAATTCAACCACCTCCGTAACGGCAGGCTGTTCCTGCTCTGATGACCATTCATCCTTATTCAAAAATACACCACAATCACTCAATGTAATCTCGCAATCTTCATTCCTGTTCCGCTTTGCAGACGATGCTTGCCCTCTTTCACACAATTGACCATAAATATCACTGAGGACGTCCGCATGGGTCCTTACAGACACCACCAGCTGATCCGTCCGCAACTGTTGACGAACCGATTCAATCCGCTCAGGATTGGCCAATAGATCCCGCAAAAGCGCAATCACAGATCCCGCCTCTCCAACGGGAACCTTGAAACCATTGCTCCCTTCTTCCACTCGTTCACCAAGTGCTCCCAGATCGCTGACCACCGGTACTACCCCTGCTTGCCAGGCTTCAGAAAGTGTCAGGCAATAGGTCTCTGGCCATATCGAAAGATGCAGTGACAACGAAAATTCCTTTAACGTCTCGGCCAGATCCCCCACTTCATAGGAATGGTGAAGTATCACGTTTGGTAATTTCAATTTTTCGAGTATCCCGTCAAAAGGAAAGTCCACGGCTCCGAACACATGAAATTCTACGTCGTCTTCACGCATCTGATCAAAAATACGCACGAACAAATCCGCGCCTTTAATCGATGTAAAATTTCCGACTATAGCGACCTTGAGGGGCTCGTGACCCCGTACACGGAGGTCGCCTTCCTGGCTATACGCAACAGGTAATCCGAAAACCCGCAAGCGGTTATGTTCTTTAAGAACCGGATATTGCTTTTTGAATATTTCAGCAATCCCTTGCGTATTGGTCAGCGCCACATCCAATTGTTCCAGCATACGACGGTAAAAAGTATGCCTTTTGGCCTGACTGCCTGCAGCAGCCTGGCACTGTGCCTGAAGACAGACATCACATGTCTCCGGCGGTAGTTCAGAAATATTGCAGTATCGTCCCTGATAACCAATCAGGTTGAAATTACGACACACAACAAAAAAGTCATTTAAGGTCATCACCGTTGGAACACCAAGAGCGCGGCATAAAAACGGCAAGGATGGAACATGGTAAAGCAAATGCTGAAAATGCACTAACTGGATACCGTACCGTCCTAACAACCCAGAGAATATCCGTTCCCGATCGGAGTCTGCCAACTTCAGATCCGTGCATCCGTCTTGCAAAGAAAATTTCTCCAATTGTCGCTGGTGTTCATCAAAAATCGCATATTGGCTTCCCAGTGGATGGGCTCCGGTTGGCGCATACACAAAAAATTCAAACTGCTTTTGCAGCTCTTTGATCATGCTTTGTTGATAAACCTCAACACCTCCGAACGGCGGTACTCCCACTGTGTTGTGAGTCACATAAAGTACGCGCGGTCGACAAGATCGAGAGGGCACGGTAATCACCGGCTGAGATTTCTTGCCTGGCACGTGTTGAATCTTTTCCATCATGGCTTCTAATCGGTGGTAATAGAGATGTGATCGTTGTGTCCGTTCTTGTGCCGCTTTGGCCATTTGACAACGTGCATCCGGATGCGACAGATAGTAATCGATTTTGGAAGCACACTCATCAACGCTGGAAAACGTAGCCAGTTCCTCTTCCGGACGATAAAACTCGTGACAGTCCGATGTATCGCGATCAACGAGTTGAAATCCTCCAGCCAATGCTCCTTCAAATAAACGCGGTCCCGGGGTGGGAGTCAAAGTACGCTCGCCGGAAACTGAAAAATCCCGGTGGAGCACCAAAACAATACGACTGCGGTTTGCGAAACGACAAAACTCTGAGCTGGGTGTCCGCCACAGAATACTGCTTTTGGGCAAACCGATATCCGGATCTGGAAGGTGTTCGTTAAATGGAAGCGCCCATTTCAACTTCAGCCCGGGAATTTTTGGTACCAGCCGTTTGAGAAATTCCACTCTGTTTGGCCATGCTGTTCCCGCAAAAAATACATCATATCGAAAGGATCCCTCTTCTTCATTTCTGACATCGTAGAAATGAAACTCTGGAGCAGCGGCAAGTGGAAGGTGGTGCCCCTTGGTGCCATAGGCAGCTGTACTGGTACGATCATTGGTAAACACCACATCAAATAATGCTGCGTTCTGAAGATTAATTTCGTGTTCGTAGGGATCTTCGGTAACCCATAGAACACTGCGCCCACAGATAGCGGACAACTGACGACAAATCCCCCTTTGCATCGATTCTCCATCGAATGCCAGAAACAAGTTGCAGGAGAATGCTTGCGCTCGAGTGACGGCATTTCCGTAATCGGCCGTCGTCACACTTTCCACCATAGAAAGCGATTGCAATCCTTTTTGAATCGCTAATAAAATGTAGTGATTCGGATTACAACGCTTGGTATCTAACAACAGGACTCGAAGGCTATCAGGTTTGTATCCAGTCATGAATCCATCTTGAAAATCGCATGCGAAATGGACCAATCGTCTGGGAAGGTTCATTCGCTGATAAGGTTTCATTCGCTGATAAGGTTTGTCGAACATGATTTACCGTATCGACATCAGCGTCTTCGCTTTTGGCAGCATGTGTACAAAATTCGATCAAAGGACGCGTTACCTTGTCCCAAGTCAGTTCTTCGGCAAGAGCTCGTGCTCCAGAGGAAAAAGCCACCCGTCGAGAAGGGTCGGAAACCTGTTTAATTGCATCGCACCACCCGTCGACGGATTCAAAGGGCAACTGCATTCCTGCTTCATACTCCACTACCATGTCGGATAGTACGTCTCCCCGAGTCGAAAGAACAGGTAACCCTGCCCACAGGTAATCCAGAATCCTGGTTCGAAAAGCCAATCGTGTTTCCCATGAATCAAAGTGACTTGACACTCCAACATCGGCATCCAACAAAACGCCCTGACGTTGATCATACGGTACCCACCCAGTATTAAAAAACACCTGATGCCCGTACAATTCCAGCTCTTTAGACAATTGAATCGCCCTTTGGCACATCTCCATTTCCGGAACAGCAGGATTGGGATGCTTGGTACCCATGAATACCAGATATGGATGTACAGCAGAGTTTCTCATGACCTGCATGGCCCGTATTACAGTCAACGGATCAAACCAGTTCCAGATACCTCCTCCCCAAAGTAACACCAAGGCATCATCAGGAATTCCCAGACGCACACGGATGCCTTCATCGGTCTCGCTGGGAGGCGTTTCTGAAACACCAAATGGCACCACATCGATCAACGGTCTTTCAGATCGATGAGTCTGAGGATTAATACGCAACAGGCTGGTAAGTGCCCCCATCCAGTAATCACGTTGACGCTCACTTGCACAAATGAAGTAATCACCGATCAGCATCTGTCGATTCAATACGCCAACATTGGCGATATTTTTCTGAACACTGACATTAACCGGATCGGATTTGTCAATCTCAAGACATTCCAGAGAAATGGGATCGTACAGATCCACAATCACAACGTTATCAAAACTACTTATCTCAGGGTGAAGTTCTAAAACCCATCCTTGAATGACAACAATGTCGTGATTCTGACAAAGTGATTTGAGGTTCTCGGACGAATACGTAACCAGTGGTACCGTGCAGGTTGTCCGCGTCTCCGGTCCAGGCTCATTGGGAATAGCCAGTTTAACAGGGAAATGACGTTGCATGCTTCGAGCCATTTCCCAGCACCGGATGGCTGGACCTGCCATCCTATCACCAACAACATCATTACAGATAACGAGTACATGAGGTACTCTGCGATTATTCATCCGGATCCTTCCTTGTTTATCGCTATCTCGACAGCCTGCTGTGTATATTACAGCATGGAGATTGTCAACACACTACTCCCCACCTGGAATCTCGATCAGATCTTTTTTGAAACGATTTCTCGCTTCTGCTTATTCGAACTCGAGTACAATTCCCTGTCTGACATACCCTCCCGTGTCGGCGATTGATCTGAAAATAACCATTCTGCTAATAAGGCGGTAGCATCTGGAAATTGCTTTTTAACCGGTCCCAGAACCTGTCCCACAGCCGGACGATCCACCATCCGTTTCAACCATCCGTTTCGATTCTTTTTTTTACCGTCTAAAACCTCTCGGACACATGCGTCCTGCGACAAAATCTGGTCCTGCCTCAGCACCTCTATCAGACGCAGGTACTCTGGCAGGCTTCCTTCTACTGACCGATTAGCATAGGTTGCATTATTCGAGTGAAAGCGATAAGCGCAAAGTTCTTGTGGAGAAAAACACATCTGACCGCGTGCCAGCATTCGAATCCAAAAAGCATAATCGAGATTCTGATTGAGCATTGCAGCAAAACCTTGTATGGATTTTGCCAGTGCAACCGGAAACATAACGGTTACGGGTTCACCTATACAATTTTGAGCAAAGCCTAAACTCGCCCACCTCTGAATGACGGTTGTCCCTTCTTCAACGGGCAGTAGAGGCTGAAGTGGCAAATCCAGCACACGGTGCCTGCGAGCCCAGTAAGATGACCAGGAGTCTTTCGAATCAAACAGGATATCTCTGCGGCTAAAAAAAAGACTCGGTGATGTACATCGGTCCAAACACGACACACTTTCCTTAATACAGTCCGGGTAAAGGAGATCGTCCTGAGGCAACAATTTCATATACCTGCCACGAGCAAGAGACAAGCAACGATTCCAATTGGCCGCTATTCCCAGATGGTCATGTTCATCCAGATGAATACGTGAATCTGAATAACGCCGTACGATCTCTAAGGATGCGTCCGTAGAACCATCATCGGATATGATGATTTCAAAATCACCGTAAGACTGGTTCAACACCGATTCGATTGTTTCCGCGATAAAATCCGCTCCATTGTAAAGCGGAATCGCAATCGTGATAGCAATGTTTCTCATACAACTGGCTTTGGGTCGTAGCGTTTTCTGAAAACCGCGGTCTTGGCCAATCCGCGTAATCCTAAAAGCGTTAATCCGGAATCAGGCAAACAGCGACTGATCTATCCCACGACATTTCGCAAAGGGTTTCGGAAGGATGGGAAGAGTAACCGTCTCCATTCAATTGCTGGAAACTGATTTCACGGCACACCTTACCGAGAGTCCTTCTGCCTTCAATCTCTTGCAAACTGGATAATCGATGAACTGCCTCCTAGCTCACCCATCATCCGCCCCTCGCCTATGCCGTTGCTCGAAGACATAACGCCGCCCTCTATAGCGACAAGATTGTACGTATCTGGCGATCGTGATCAAGACCGAATCCTTTAGGTTGAAAAACGAGAATGCCTGGAAACCTCGATCCTTTTTCATCGGGTCGACTTCCCTCACGCAGAAAATATCACAAACGAGGAACAATCGATGCTGCTTTTCCGGACCGTCCAGTCAACTCAATCTCCCAATTCAGTAAAAGTTCCGCGTGTTGTCGTCTGCCAACCCTGATTCGAATCAAACCGGGACAATCCCCCTCCCCTTTTAACTATCTCCGCTGAATTGCATAACTTAATTTAGTTCTGATAGTCACGAAATCCTCAAAATAATCGAGGTCCTTGCAGCGGACAATTTCGACAGAACACTACATCAGAACTACTGGCTAAATAATTTCTGTACATGCGACGATGACTGTCCCTAGCAATCGAAAAACCATCAACCATTTGAAACACTGAATGAGAAGCGTTGATCTCTATTCCGGTTGTACGTATGATACCCAGAACTTAAACTTTCCGGAAACTGCTGCGCAGAGACCGAAAAAAGGGGCTATTATGGAAATAGAAAAACTTGGTTCTGCAGGGGATTCCCTGCCAGTACTACCAACACAATCAGCGCAAACATCATCTCTGGAAAGTTCCGCGGGAGCGACACGTGCGAAAGACCAGGTGGAGATATCTGAAATGGGAAGGCTTTTAGACGAAATCAGCCGCCTTCCCGAAATACGAGAAGAAAAAGTGGCTGAAATACGAGAGGCCATCGCCTCTGGTATATACGAAACACCCGAAAAACTTGAAATAGCCGTTGAACGGTTGTTGCAGGACGTACGGTCACAGCAGCTGTAGCACTGCGACATCGTTTTATATCACCTCGAATCGGCATGTTCGTAATACATGCCGATTTTTTATGCGCCAACTGCCATATTTCTGTTTCCGACCAGGATCTCAGAGGATCATAATGACAACTTTACTTCGCCAGCAATATGGGCCATGTCCACTCCCTTTTGTCTCATTATATTTCATTTCAACTATCACCTAGCGTTGTGCTGCGCATGGCACTAACATGTCATTAACAAGTTGAGGGTGTCATTACTCGGCGTGCAGAAGAACGACACCAAATATTCGTACTGGTCAGAACACATCGTGAATCCTCAAAGGGACTCGCGTTTCCCTCCAGAGCTTTTGTCGTGGATACTGGCAAATCTACTGCAGCTGCTCTCTCCGGAAAGGTGATCACACGTGACACTGGAATCCGTAAAAGTTTCACTATCACCAATGGAAAAGTTTGGTGAGTTTCTTAAGAGTAAAGGCAAAAAATTTACAGGAGAGCGCAAAATACTCGTAGAACAAGTGTTCAGTTCACATGAACACTTTGATGCTGAAAGCCTCGTTGCCAAACTCGAACGGCGAACGGACGGATCGGCTGTCAGCCGATCTACCATCTACCGAACACTGAAACAATTGGTCGAAGCAGGTCTGTTGAGAAAAATGACACTGGGAAACCGTGATGTTTATGAACACGATTACGGTTATCCGCAACATGACCACCTGTACTGTCAGCAATGTGGAACACTTATTGAAGTTCAATTGCCCGATCTAAAAATACTAAGAGAGCAGGTAAGCCGCGAACATCGTTTCCGTTCAGAGGGTCACCGATTTGTCATTTACGGAACCTGCGCCGCATGCAATATCTCCCGTTCTTCCATGCGTCGCCTCGACCTTGTCTAGAAGTTGAATTGGAAAACCTCCCATTCTTCCTATTAAAAGCAGCTTTCTCCTCTTACTACATCATCACTTCGAATCTATTGAGAACCCTCTTAAACACCAGACAGGAATCCCCTTCATCATGCCAACTGCTCGGCTGTCGATTATCCTTCTGTTTATCTGCACCTCCGCGTACGGTGAACCCAAAAGCCCGTTTCGCCCTCTCTTCAACGGCCGTAATCTAGACGGCTGGGTAAGGGTTAACACCGCTCCTTCCACCTGGAGCGTACGAGACGGAATGATCATCTGTACGGGAAAACCGATCGGAGTTTTACGCACGACCCGAATGTACCAAAACTTCATTATGGAAGTAGAGTGGCGACATATGGAACCCGCGGGTAACGCCGGAATATTTCTCTGGGCCGATGACATTACTGCACGTGGCCAACCTTTTCATCGTGGGGTTGAAGTCCAGATACTTGAAAACGCCTACGGCAACACCCGATCCTACACAACCCACGGTGATATTTTCCCAATCCACGGTGCAACCATGACCCCTATCAACGGTCGTGGAGGAAGCCGGGCATTCCCTGTGGAAAACCGTTCTCGTCCAAGCCCCCAGTGGAATCACTACCGCATCACCTGTAACGATGGGCAGATCCGTCTTGCCGTCAATGGAAAGACCGTAACCAGAGGCATTGATTCCAACCCACGTAAAGGTTATATCTGCCTCGAATCAGAGGGAGGAATCGTTCACTATCGCAAATTGAATATACAGGAACTTCCCACAACTCCAATTAAACCGGACCAGATCGCCATAGCTGATCGGGGATACCATTCTCTTTATACAGGTATTGATTTTTCAGGCTGGAAAATACCTCACTCCAAAAATAAACTCTGGGAATCACGTGACTGGATCATCCACTTCGCTGGAGAGGAAACCGAGTCCAGATCCATCCTGGAAACTGAAAAATCCTTCGGTGACTTCGGATTTATTTTCGATGTTCGGATTACCAAACAAACCAAACCTTGTGAAATTTTTCTGCGAGGCTCAAACCAAGCTGTGATCACGCTTGGCCCTGCCATCCACACAAAGTTTCTCAACACCCAACATCTACAATGGAATCGCTTTGAAGGATCCCTACGCAACCATACGCTGAATGTCAGCATTAATGGCAATCCGGTCCTTGCCAATCAGGCTCTTACCGATCTCCCTGACCATGGCCCTCTGAAAATCAAACCGACGGGCACTATAGAATTTGCCAATCTCTTCGTGAAGCCACTGTAATATTCCTTCAGATCCCGTTACCAGAGCTGACCTCACCACCATCACCGTAAAGCGAGTCGATTGCTCGATTATCGGTATGCATCGGATTAAAAGAACAGGCCTCTATGCTCTGTCAGAAGTAAACAGCTTGAACGGCTCGAATTCCACCCTTTACAAGCTGTTCCAAAAAGAAGCCATCCGCTCTGACCGCCATCGATAAATCAGCACTGTGGTCCCGGGACTTCCATCGACTGAAAACGTGCCGATCCGTTTCCCCGCAACGTCCAGCAATCGCCGAAATGTATGACCGCGGGGTGTTTCTGCGAGATATTCTTCCTCTTCAAGAACAACATGCGTCAAACGCGCATCTCGAAACGCACGTTCCGATCCATGCGCGGAATAGGCGGGAATACCTGAAAACAGTGAAACCCATCCACGTGTATCCAGCAACAGGTCATGGTCGGAAGCTTGTTCCGCCAGCCAGTATCCTGCTTTGAGATGCGCCTGTCGACTGACATGTAACGGAGCGACACTTCGAGCCAAGCTGAAGAGAGTCAACACACATGTCAGTACTAGAAAACATTTTCTCTGAAGAGATAGAACTTTTCGGCCATCCCCGGACTCTGTCGTATCTTCATTCCGACGGTTCTTCGTCAACCACCAAATGAAAGGAACTAATTTCTGGGACAGAACATGAATTCCCTCAATGGCCGGATACATCCCCAAACAGACAATAGTTATCACATGCCGGGTTGAAAGATAACCTGATCCAGATGAAAACTGAACCAGAGCAATCAAAAAAACCACGATCAGCGTCATAAAAAACAGTCGCTCCCTTTTCTCCTTCAAGTGCATTGTTCCGATTAAAGCCAGGGGAAGAAAAACATAATGAAACCCTTCCAGAAGTTCATCAATCAGCTCCTTCACAGCAGGAAGATATCCTTGGAATCGTGAACCTGCAACGCTGTGTTTAGAAGAAAAGTCAAGTGGATCGTCTGCGAGCAAAGAAAGAGCTGTTGGGCGTATTTCAAAGGACGGTTGAACCGTTACTTCTACAGAAGAACTGACTGGAGAACCGGCTGCCCGAGTCACCTGATCTGGTGCCCGGATGATTTTGCGCAACATATGATTCAAAGAATTCTTTTGAGTCATGCGCCCTGTGAGCAACATGTAAGGGGTAACGACCAGCAACGTGGTCATAACGAGTATCAATCCACTGGCAATCACCTTGGCCCACCGCATTCGAAGTGTGCGTAAAAATGGGGCCACGAAAAGGGATATCAGTATCACGAATGTAAGAATAACTCCTTCCGGGCGTGACCAGTATGAGGTACCGGATCCAATTCCAGCAAGCACTAGCCACCAGACATTTTCTTTACGTAGAAACTCTAGAACACCATAGACCCCGATCATAAAAAATAACAAGTAACTGCTTTCAGCCATACAATCAACCGACACACGGGTAAACACGGGAATAACTGAAAAAAGCAATGGTGCAGTAAACGCCATGCGTGCGTTCCCCAGCCGTAATCCCGTCAGATACATCGGAATTACCAGCAGCACACATCCTGCAGCCGCCACGCCTCTGGCAATCTGCAGCCAGGTCTTCGAATCGGGTTGAAGGAAAAGTACACGTTGAGTAACTGAAACCAACCAAGGATAGAGAGGATGCTGTGAACTTCTCTGAATAGCGGTGGGAAGCGGAGTTTGCGAGAAATCTCGTGCAATACGGATAAAACTAATTCCATCCTGCGCCGGCATCGTGTTCCGAGCGAGCATCCAACACTGAACCGTTAGCACGAATGCCATTAACAGCGTGATCCGCAGTGCATGTTCTCGGATGCTCATCCATGAGCTCCATTTTCTCTGAAAACATTAACAAACGTATCCCATTAACTCTTTTACTCAAAAAGACCAATGAGGCGATGGGGCAAAATTATACGATTTCGAATCACCACGTCAATGTAACTACACTTAGAACATCGGCTGTCAGGATCCCGAATACAGGTTCATTATCTTCTCTATTGTTCCGTCTCTGATTGTAGGGTTACTAAACTGGGGAGCACGCTTGCATTAACCCCTGTCCAATCGTTATGATCCCCGCGTTATTGACATTTGCAGGTAAACAACAATCCTCTCTAAGATAACATATGCCGTCGTCTTCCCCTTAAACCCTGAATGGCCGCAACTGCTATCGCAAATAAACCGGTCCTTCGATCTTCCGTCACGAAGGATTCTTTTTCAACGGATCAAACCAGATACGGACAGGAGTGCCTCGGAATGGACGGTGCCAGCATTTGGACAGGTTTAATTCCCCGATCAAATCGTACCTGCTGGTGTATTGCACTTTTGGGAACATGCCTGATTGCGATTCTGGTCCTACTCTACGCGTCCTGGATCCAATGGGAGTTGTTTGCCCGTTTCGGATTCCAACCTTCGGATGGAAGGATTGCCGTTCTCGATCTCGACGGTGAAGGTAGCTTAGCAGTCTGGTACAGTTCAACCCTTCTTTTCCTTTCGGGCCAACTTGCATTTCTCATTGGACATTTGAAACACCAAAGGCTTTCCGAAAAACATTCCTCTTCCCGAATCTGGTTTGTCAGCGCAATTTGCTGGATCACCTTAAGTTTAGATGAAACGGCCAGTATTCATGAAGCCTTCAAAGAACTGGCCAGTATCGTATCGGGGACACGAATTTATGGTGATGGCTCACTATGGTGGGCGATACCTTACTTTTGTGTTCTCAGTTTTGTCGGACTAAAAATATTCGCTCAGATGCGTTTTCACCCGATCGAGAAGACTCTTTTCCTCAGTACTGGTGGATGCTGGGCACTTGCTGTTATTACGCAACTCGAACTCCTGCTCCCAGCATCGGGTGCACGTGGCGTGATACTCGAAGAGGCTGCGGAAATGATGGGAAACCTGCTCCTCTTCCTAAGCATGTTATTGTATGTTAGAGGGCTCATACACGGACAGGCTACAACGACCGCCGGTGCCGCTACCGCAACCGATCGAAAGGTATTGTCTCCGCACCTCAGAAACCATGTAAATCGCAGTATCCCAAGCCGTTGATTAGCAGCCGATCCATTCCGATACAATCAACAATAAACCAGTAAGCGATTTCCTTCTCCGCAAGTGACTCTACCGGAAATGACACCCTCCATATTCTGTACTCCATCTCAAAAAAACAGTCCTGTCACGCCTCTGCACCTGGACAGACGTTCTTCTCTGCTCCGATTTTTTCTTTCAATACCTAATTTCTTATTTGGAATACTGATTTTAGTTCCTTTCGGTTGCCATCCGTCCGATCCGAATGCAGAACAACAAGTCAACACACCTACACTGAAAGAATCCAGATCTCGGACAGAAATCGCACTGCCATCTACCGCTTCACCCGTACAAGCGCCCCCATCTAAAGAATCCACTGATGAAACGCTCGACGATTCAGCGCCATCGGAACATCTCACGTCGATTCCAGGCATGAATATTCCTCCTCCTCGACATTTTTCCTCACAAGAACTGAAAAACTCCGGCATGTACGCTATCACGTCTCGTCGCCTGCGACTTTACACGGACGTTCCTCCTGAACGTCTCGAAGGCATAGGAACCGCTGTTGACCATCTCTTCGATGAGTGGATAGCGTATTTTTATTCACACAAGAATGCTCTTACTCCCGTTGACGATCCAGCTGAGCAAATCGACTGGAGCTGCACCGGATACGTCATTTCAGACAAAACACGGTTTCATGAAAATGGGATGCTCCCGCAGGATTTGCCTGCCTTTTCAGATGGTTTGTCACGAGGTTATGAATTCTGGGTCTCTGAGCAGAAGGAAAGCTACTATCTGAAACACCTCATCTTACATGAAGCAACGCACTGTTTCGTCGAAACGGCCGTTGGTTTATTGAATGCCACTTGGTATTCAGAAGGTCTCGCTGAAATGTTCGCAACCCATCTTTTTCATAATGGGTCCTGGACTTTCAAAACGATACCTGACAACAAATCTCTCGTTTCAGGCTGGGGAAGAATTTCGTTGATTCGAGAATCCTGGTCACGGGGAGAACGCGTTAGCATATCGCAAATTCTTCAGGTTCCCGGTGATCGACCACTATCTGTAACATGGTATGCATGGTGCTGGGCTCTCACGTGTTTTCTCGATCAACACCCAATTTTTCAAGACCGATTCCGCACACTCAGCAGAGTTCACTGGAATCGGAAAAATACCGAACCATCTCGAGCTTCACCTCATCCAACCATTGACATCCAAAATCACTTTGAACAACTATTTAATGATGATAGACGTGAACTGGAAGAACGATGGCAGTTGTTCGTTTCAAACCTCGAATATGGATACGACGTAGCACGCAGTGCCTTGGACTTGCGATACGGAACCCCTCTTTCCATCAAACAGCCGATGACGTTCACGGTCCAATCTGACCAGGGATGGCAAAATACGGGAATTGCCGTGAGTCCTGGACAGCAATTACATCTTCGAGCCAAGGGACAATATCGGCTTACAGGCCCCCCTGCTCCCTGGTGGTCCGAACCCAATGGCGTTTCCTTTCGTTACTATCGTGGTAAACCCCTGGGCCGCTTGATTGCCGCCATTCGAACACATGAAGGCCGTTTATGGAACGAATCTTCCCCAATTCCCGTACCCTCTGTTGCGGAATCCTCTTCTCCTGAACCACTCCCGGAATGGCGATTCTTTGATCTGGGCATTGATTCATTTTTAAATGCCGAATATCCAGGGACGCTCTATCTGCGAATTAATGATGCCTGGGGAGAATTGAAGGATAATGAAGGGAAGCTAACCGTTACTATTAACCGATCTCGGTAAACTCTCGTTCAGGATGTCCGCGTCAAAAAAACACTTTTTTCTGAAAGCACAACTAATAACACTATTAAGAACTGACCAAATTTGGTCTATTTTTTTGACTAGTCAATCGTGACTCTAATCACGATTGTGATATAATTATTTGCGTTGACAATTCGAGTACTTTAAAGGAGCGAACCGCTAAATTCCTTTGCTCTGACCGGCGCTGGTGCCTGCATTTATATCTATATTTTTTCATATATTGCTGGAGTAGAGCGTTTTGAATTTGGATGAAGTACAACCGGAAACTGGAAATATTCGTCTCGTCATTATTTCGGGACATCTTTCTGGAAAAAGCGTAGTGCTACCCCCGAAGGTTTTCGTAATCGGTAATGGCGAAAACTGTCATTTGCTAGTGGAGAGTCCGCTGGTAAGCAAGGTGCATTGCGCCTTGGCTGCCGATACGCTTGGGGTACATATACAGGATCTCAAAAGTAAAAATGGCACCTTGGTAAATGGCGAAATACTGAAACGCCAGCAACGCCTTACGCATGGAGATACATTTGAGGTTGGGCCAGCGCATTTCCGCGTCCACATGCCAATCAACCCGTCCATTGCGTCTTATTACTACATCGATCCTTCCCACACCAAGACGCATTGGCTGATTCCTCGCCCGTCTGGTTCCTTCATGGAATACAACGGTTCCCGACGACTTTCTGAGCTACCAGACCAGACTACGGACCATGACTTTGATCTGAAGCCCGGAAATGCATGGGTAAAGGATCTGTCAGACTAATTTTCCGTCTACTTGTTGATTTCCCTCCCTCATAAGCTATGCTTTTGCGCCAGAGTGAGGGTACCTTTTCAGGAAAACGACCTTGGACACACAACAGGCCGACAATTTTTCTGTTATCCGCGCACAGGTGGATGCGCCTACCAATTCGTGGGAAGATCAACTCTGCGCCCATTCAACCAACGAATCTGATTTGGATATTGTTATCGACTTCTCAGAGGTCCGGCACATTGCTGCCCGAAGCCTCGCGCACCTGGTTCGGACACAACGCGAACTGAAAATCAAAGGGCGCCGCCTGGTCCTTGCCTGTCTGCCTTCGGCAATGACAGACATCCTGAATATCAACCCCATGGGCAAGGACCTCCTTATCAGTCCAACGGTCGAACAGGCCGTGGATCTGTTGACAAACGACGAAATAGAATCACCGGATACGGAAGATTCCTAAAAACCGTATACAGGACTTCGCTAAACTCGTTTCAAGATGGTCCTGCTGTGTTTTTGTTTTTATTGCGGACAAAACGCGGGGCTTTGTCTCGATTAGCAATGTCCAAACCAGCATGAAAAACAAGCTTTAAAACTCGAGCCAGCTTTTCAAAACGAATGTATTCGATTTCATCACTGGGACGATGATAATCCTTATGGGTTCCTGTTGTGAAAAACGCTACCGGTATTCCCTGTTTCGCAAAATGATAGTGATCGCTCCTTCGAAAAAAATGAGCCGGATCGTTGCGATCCAGTTGTAATGGACCTACCCTCTGGTTTGCGGATTCGATGATGGCCCCCAATTCCGGTGAGGTCTCCTTTGTACCGATCAAAAATAAATGACTGTGATTCTCTTCTTTATCTTGGTAATTGCGTCCAATCATATCGAGGTTCAAAACGGCAACAATTTTCTCGAGCGGAATGAAAGGATGCTTAACAAAATACTCTGATCCCAGAAGGCCCAGCTCTTCACCACAAGTCCACAAAAACAGTATCGAGCGACGAGGTCTGGAAATACGTGAAAACGCTTCTGCTAACTGAAGAATTCCGACGGTCCCTGATCCGTCGTCATCAGCACCATTATTGATATCGTCTACCGGAGTATTCTCTGACCTGTTTTTTTTCCGGGAGCGGCGTCTTCCAATATGATCGTAGTGGGCACTCAATACAACGACCTCATCCTTTAAGTCAGGGTCGGATCCTTCAAGAAAACCGATCACATTGCGAGCTGATTGACGTTCTAGAATTCGATGACGAAAAGTCACTTCCACAACCGGAGGTTCCTGAATCGTTCGCACACCGGATTCATCTGATTCGGAATCCATCTGAATTCCCAACATTTTTCTAATCAGTGCACTGGTCTTAGGAAAAATGGATAATTGGACAGGACGCTCGTTTTGTCGAAACTCAAATTTAAGTCGCTTATCTTCCAATGAAGCCTTTTCCTGTTCATAAAGTGATGTCTTATCGTCATCCGATTCAAAAAAATCCTGATTCCGTAGGATAATCACACCACTTGCTCCTTTTTCCATCGCTGTACGATAACGATTCTGAGGAACACGTTGAAACTGTCTCCCAACTTGTCGTTCCACATAGAAATCTTCCGGTCTTGAACCCTGGGGATAGCCATCCTGGATCAACACAATTTTATCTTTCACCTCACGTCCCTTGTAATCATCGTACTCTTTCTGCAACAAGGAGAGGCCGTGCCCCACAAAAATCAGTTCCGCTGTTTCATCATTGCCTTTCCCAACAAAATCCTCACCCAAACGAAACACCTCTTCCCGGTTTCGGGATTTGACTCGCAACCGGGATGCTTTGGCCACTTTCCGACGAACCAGTTGAATATCCTGAAAATAGCTTTTGTCGATATCCAGTGGCTGCAATCCATAGTACTTGAGATGAGATGCGAGATATCGCGCAGCGACGTTTAAACCGGGTGATGGGGTGGCACGACCTTCCAACTCATCAGAGGCCAGAATACGGAGATGCAACTTCAGTTTGGAAGGCATCAGACTGGAAGAAAGGGCTTGATGCACTGATTCCGGATCATCTGCACCTGAATCCCGTATACCGATCCCTGCCGACAGGCATAAAACCACTACCAGGATTTGTGTGAACCTCAACGACCGATACGGTCTATTATCACGGTCTATTTCTGGCACTAAATAACAAGATCTGTTCTGACATCCTTGGGTCGACATTAAATCCCCCTTCCGCTTCTAGCATCCGCTGACACAATCGTTTCCTTCTCTCTCATGATAATAGCATGCGACCGAGTGCGGTGGCATGTTATCCTGACACGGTCTTTTGCAGGTAAACATGATATGTCGGTTTCCAATCTTTCTTGTCACCCTTTAGCACAACCTGTACTGTGAACCAGGTATTGGATGCCTCCCGAGAGGCGCACACCAAGCTCCGACATTAAACGGATAACTCCCCCTTTTATTCAGTTGATTTCCTCTTATGATCGCCATCATTGACTATGGAATGGGTAACCTTCGCAGCGTTCAGAAAGCGATTGAAAAAATCGACTGTCCTGTAATGATAACTGAAAAACCAGACGAACTGCTTAAAGCGGACAAAGCCATACTTCCGGGAGTGGGTGCCTTTGGAGATGGCATTACGGAAATTAAAAAGCGACATCTCGACAACCCCATTCGTAATTTCCTGGCAGATGGGAAACCTTTTCTCGGCATTTGCCTTGGATTGCATCTGCTGTTTACTCACAGCACAGAAGAGGGCCAGCATGAAGGTCTTGGAATTCTTCCAGGACGTGTCGTTCGTATTGAAGATCAACCAGGATTGAAAGTACCCCATATGGGGTGGAACCAGATTGAAGTGCGCAAGGAAACTCCCCTTCTACAGGATGTACCTACCGGATCTTACTTTTATTTTGTACATGCCTATGTTGCCCAACCAGAAAATCCAGCGGTCGTCGCAGCAGAAACCCCTTATCCGGGACTTTTCACTTCCGTCATCAGCCATAAGAACGTGATGGCCACTCAATTTCATCCTGAAAAAAGCCAAGATATTGGATTGCGACTACTTCGCAATTTTGCAGAACTTTGATATAGTTTCTGTTTTGCCAGTTTCCTATCAAGTGGTCATCAGTAATGCAACTTTACCCGGCGATTGATTTGCGGGGCGGAAAATGTGTTCGCTTAAAACAGGGTGACTACCGGCAGGAAACGGTTTTCAGCAACGATCCTCTTTCTACGGCACTTGACTGGCAGCAACAAGGTGGCGATTTCCTGCACTTGGTTGACTTAGATGGTGCCCGTACCGGACAACCCGAAAATCTCGACAGTGTGAGAAAAATTCTGCAAACAGTGGATATTCCATGCCAGATGGGTGGAGGAGTAAGGACAACCGAAAACGTAGCACGCTTGCTTGATATCGGAATAAAAAGAGTCATTATCGGTACTCAAGCCCTGGAAAACCCCACTTGGGTTGAGCAGATGGCAGAAGCGTTTCCCGGCCAGATCGTACTTGGGATTGATGCAAGAGAAGGGATGGTAGCGGGGCACGGATGGGAAAAAACATCCCATATCTCGACAGAACAACTACTTAATAAATTAAACCATCTTCCATTAGCTGGTGTTATCTATACAGATATCAGCCGTGACGGAATGCTGACGGGACCTAATCTTGAAGCGATACGCAATGTACTGGATTACACACCTTTGGATGTGATCGCCTCGGGAGGGGTAAAAAATCTTGAAGATGTCAAAAATCTGGCAAACCTGCAATTAGCGGGATGCATCATTGGAAGAGCTTTGTATGAAGGCTCACTGCAACTTTCAGAGGCAAAACGGGCAATAGCAAAATCAGCACTCCCTCACCAAGTGAGTAACAACGATGGCACAACACAAAATTGAAGATATACGGAATGTCAGTATTGTCGGACACCGCGCAGTAGGCAAAACATCACTAGTCGAAAGCATGATGTTCAAAGCCGGTGCCAATGATCGTCTCGGTAAAGTGGCCGATAAAACCAGCCTGTCTGATTTTGATCCCGAAGAGCACGAACGTCAATTTTCCATCGAGTCCAGTATTCTGCATCTAAACTGGAAAAATAAGATGGTGAATCTTATTGACACTCCTGGATACCCCGACTTCATCGGACAGTGCATCGGCGCACTGCGTGCCTCAGAGACAGCCGTTATTGTTCTCAGCGCCCCCAGTGGAATTGAACTGAACACCAGGAGAACCCACCAGGAAGCCACTAATGAAGGCCTCGCAAAGATACTGGTTATTAACCACATGGATGCTGAAAACATCGCTTTCGACACCCTGATCAGCAATATTCAAGAGACCTTTGGTAACAACTGTGTTCCTCTGAATCTACCCATTGGAACTGGAGAAAATTTTGAGGGAGTGGTGAGCACCTTAGCTGTCCCAGAAACGGTTCCGGCTGGGACTCTCATGGATCCCGCATCCGTACACCAGCAACTCGTTGATTCCATCATAGAATCTGACGAAGAGATGATGGAACGCTACCTCGAAGGCGAAGAACCCTCCCTTGAGGAAGTTACCGCCGTACTTGGCAACGCGGTTAGTGATGGAACATTGATTCCGATTTTATTTACGTCAGCGGAAAAACAAATTGGAATCGATGAGCTACTGGATGTCATATCGGAAGCCTCTCCATCCCCCATCGGATTACCTCGCACCGTCACACCAGGTGACTCTGAAGACGGGTCAGAAACGGTCACTCTCTCTCCTACTGAAGATAGCTCCTTGATTGCCCAAGTTTTCAAAACTCGGATTGATCCCTTTGTAGCCAAAATGAGTTTCCTGCGCATTTTCAGCGGTACGGTAACTGAAAACTCTTCTGTGACTATCGCAAGAACAGGAAAACCAGTGCGTGTCGGCCAACTGGTCCATGTGCAGGGAGGTGACAACCAATCCACCATCGCACAGGCCGGACCTGGAGATATTATCGCGGTGGTGAAAGTCGAAGAACTCATGATCGGTGATATTCTTACGGGTGGAGACGCGTCCCCCTGCTCGTTTCCTCTCAACTTCCCCAAACCGATGGTAGGATTAGCGGCACAGCCCAAGAATCGTGGTGATGAGCAAAAAATTTCAGGAACACTCACCAAAATAACAGAAGAAGATCCCACTTTCTGTGTAACACGTGATGGGCAGACAAAAGAACTGGTTATCACAGGGATGAGTGAATTACACCTGACGGTTATTCAAAGTCGGATGAGAAAACGCGACAAACTCGAAATCGAAACCCGTATCCCGAAGACGCCATATCGAGAAACCATTGCGGGCGAAGGTGAAGCCAGTTACCGACACAAAAAGCAATCGGGAGGTCGAGGTCAGTTTGCAGAAGTTCATCTGCGTCTTCGCTCAATACCTCGCGAGCTGGATGATGTTGATTCGTTCTTCACGAAAGACGTTTTCACAAGCATGCGTGCGCATTCGCACGACTCAGACTGGAATTTTGGTTTCGTTGATTCGATTGTTGGAGGGAGCATTCCAAATAACTTTATCCCTGCGGTCGAAAAGGGTGTACGAGAACGTATGGAACAGGGAGTTCTGGCCGGTAATCAGGTTCAGGATGTCTGCGTTGAGGTTTTCTTTGGAAAATATCATCCGGTTGACAGTTCTGAGCAGGCTTTCAAAACGGCCGCTCGGATGGCCTTTCGCGATGCCTTTCAGAATGCCCGCCCCGTGATTCTAGAACCCATTTGTGATGCGGAAATAGTAGTGCCTGCAGAGTATCTTGGCGACATAACCAGTGACCTGAATACACGCCGTGGGCGGGTCAATGGAATGGAACCGATGTCCGGAGATATGCAACTCATTCGCGCACAGGTTCCCTTGTCAGAAACATCGACATATGCTCGCGCACTTTCCAGTATTACGGCAGGCCAAGGATCCTACAGCCTCGAATTCAGCCATTACGATGCCGTACCTCCCAACATTCAACAACAAATCATTGACCAAGCGAAAAAAGACTCTGATGAAGAAGAGTAGTTCACTCTGCCTGTACCAAATTTCAATTACGAGTTTTGAACTATTTTCGTCATAGTCTACAAGTTCCATTATCCAGATAGCATATTCGGTGTTTTCAGGACGTTATGAATCAAAGATCCTCATACCTGGAGCTCTTGCAACGACTTAAAAAGCTGGCATTACTCCATTCCTGTTCATCCCTGCTGAACTGGGATGAGGAAACCTACATGCCATCTGGAGGAGCAGAACATCGTTCGGAACAGCTCTCGCTTCTAGCAGGTCTCTGCCATGAGAACCTGATTGCTCCAGAAATGGATGACCTGCTCTCCACTCTGGAAAACAGCACTTTCACGGATGATCCACTTCGTGAAGAAGCCGTAAACATCCGTGAAACACGACGGCTTCGGGAGCGTGCAGTTCGAGTTCCCAAATCACTCGTAGAAGACCTTGCCAGAGTATCGTCTCTGTCCACAGAATCCTGGAAAGAAGCTCGTCAAAACAATCATTTTACTAGTTTCCAGCCCTGGCTGGAAAAAGTCATACACCTACGACAGCAGTACGCTGATTGCCTCATCGCTTCGAACAGTCGTTATGATGCTCTTATCGATGAATATGAACCCGGCCAGAACACCGCTACGTTGACCGATCTTTTAGTTCCTATGGGAGAATCACTGACAGAACTACTCCATTCCATTAAATCATCAAGCCACAAACCAGACTCTTCCATTCTCTCCAATACTTTTCCTATCGATGCGCAACGTGACTTCGGAATGCATGCTGCGAAAACTATCGGCTTCCGTTTTGAGCATGGACGACTCGATGTTACGACGCACCCGTTCTGCAGTGGAATTGGTCCAGGTGATGTACGCATTACTACCCGATATCAATTAAATGATTTCGCAGACTCTTTTATGAGCATCCTGCATGAAGCAGGTCATGGAATATATGAACAAAACCTTCCCAAAGAACATTACGGCACGCCTTGTGGTCTAGCCACATCGTACGGAATTCACGAGTCACAGTCACGACTGTGGGAGAACTTTGTCGGACGCAGCCTGTCCTTTTGGACATACTTCTTCCCACAGGCCAAAGCGGCTTTCCCCGAGGCTCTTCGAAATGTCGCGCTCGACGTATTTCATTTTTCGCTCAATGCGGTCGCGCCCAGTCTCATTCGTACAGATGCCGATGAAGTGACTTACAACTTACACATTCTTTTGAGATTTGAACTGGAGAAACAACTGATCGATGGTTCCCTCAACGCAGCGGATCTACCCGAAGCCTGGAATGAACACCATCAACAATTACTCGGAGTAACTCCCCCAGATGACCGTTCAGGCTGTCTGCAGGACATTCACTGGTCCGGTGGAAGTTTTGGTTATTTTCCTTCTTACTCCCTTGGAAATATTTATGCGGCCCAGTTTTTTGAACAGGCGGAGAAAGATCTGGGGAATCTTGACACACTTTTTTCTGAAGGCGACTTCACCCCGCTCAAAGAATGGCTGACCCACAACATCCATAACCTTGGCCAACGATTCCGTGCTGACCAGCTGGTAGAACGGGTAACGGGATCCCCTCTTGACTACCACCCCTTAGTCAACCATCTCCGCAGCAAGTTCTCCCGGCTTTATCATCTGTAACCGTTCACGCTGTCATTACTCGTGCCCGACGTTTTAACTCAGCAAGTGGCTCCATGTCCAACAACTTGATTTCAACGTTGAGTCGTCGCCGAAGCGTTATATGGGGATTGCTGCTCCTGTGCTATCCGCTTGGAGTCCTCCTCCTAATCAACAGCTCCTGGAAACTGCGATGGAAAATTGCATTGACCGTTGCGCTAGTACCTTTGTTTTTGTGGGAGCTGCTCATTCTCACTCCCTTACGCATGAATTTTGGAGGAGCGGGACCACAAAAGATTTCGTTTGAATATTTCGACCCGGATAAACACGAACAAGCCTTACTCCAGTCGGACGAGATTCCTCCCACTGTTGACAACAACACGCCATCAGATTTCACTCTTGTTTCAGAAGACGATTGGCCCGCATTTCGTGGTTTATTCCGAGATGGCATTGTCCGATCCAGCCAATTTGCCATGCCCTGGGACAAGCTGAGGGGGCCAAAGGTACACTGGACTCGTCCGGTAGGTGGAGGTCTGGGATCTTTTGCTGTCACCGGAGACCTTATCTACACACTTGAGCAGCGCAAAGACCAGGAAGCAGTTGTATGTTACCAATTAAGAACAGGTGATTTGCACTGGATCCACAGTTATAAGGCTCATTTCGGAGAATTACTCGGAGGACCTGGCCCCCGAACAACACCAACGATCAGGGATGGCCGAGTCTATACCATCGGCGCTACCGGTACATTCCTCTGCCTGGACGCCCTGACTGGAAAAAAAATCTGGAAGCGTGACATTCTCAAAGATGCCAATGCCCCTAATCTTCAATGGGCCGTGTCCGCATCGCCGCTCATTGTGGATAATCTGGTCTTTACTGTTCCGGGGGGGGAACAAGCCAGTGTTCTTGCTTATGACAGAAACAATGGCAAGATCGTCAAGAAGTTAGGAAACGCGTCCGCCGGATACAGTTCTCCCGTAGTCGCCACGCTGCTGGGAATCCCACAACTTCTGGTATTCGACGCGGCAGGACTCAGTTCATATCAACCGAAAAGTGGCCAATTGTTGTGGCATTACCCGTGGGAAACCTATCAAAACATCAATGTTGCACAGCCACTTGTAGTCGATGATGAACATCTCTTCATTTCATCAGGATATGGTGTTGGCGGTGCCTTGATTCGTCTCACGAAAAAACAAACAGAGGGACTGGAAAATACAGCGGCAGCATCCTACGAACCGACACTTATCTGGAAAAACCGCAGGCTCAGGCTGAAGTTTAGCAGCGCGGTTATTAAAGACCATTTCATCTACGGACTTGACGAAAACATCCTGACATGCCTGGATGTCAAAACGGGAAAACGACAATGGAAAGCAGGACGATATGGGTACGGCCAGATCGTCCTAATGGACTCATATTTGCTCATCCAGTGTGAAAATGGTGATTTGGCGATCGTGCGAGCTAATCCATCAGAACACCAGGAAATTGACCGAGTGGCCGCACTGGACAATAAAACATGGAACCATCCAGCCTTGTCTCAAGGGTTCCTTCTAATCAGAAATGATAGAAAAATGATGTGTTTTGACCTGCGACAAGCAAATTAACACTCCGCCATCTTTCATCTGGTCTTTCTGAGAAACCATGAATGCCGCTCTGACATCGGTTGCGGTTCTCGCAGAGGATTGACCCCTGTGGACTGTTTTGCTCTAATCCTCCCCCTCCTCAACCATCCGCTCACATCAACTAACTTGAACTACAGACAAAATCCTGGGCAGTCACATGTCAGTTCCAGCCATTTTCTGTCAAGTGATTCCCTGCTCGGATGCGGCATCGGTTCTGATAAAACCGAAGACTGCCCATGCCGACCTGCCTTTCTATCATGAATAACGCTCAACTCCTTTCAGACACCCCGGATGGCCAGCGTCGGTTATTTCGGATTGAAGCGATAGCTGCGCTGACACTCTGGTGTTATCTGGCATCTATCATTGTGGCCCTAGCCATTTCCCGGTCTTCTGCAACGATTCTATTCCTGACCCAGCACGACGTACACAGTCTGGGAATGATTTATATCTTTGTCGCCATAGCGGTATCCTTAGTTTTGTACGTCCTCTCTCAATTGAGTCAACACATCAGTCAGGAAAGACTGGTCCTGGGTACAACCGTGGCTATTGTTCTCGTCACCTTGTTATTCTTCAGTCTAAAAACTTCCCCTATGGGAGAACTCTGGCTAAAAAAACTTTCGATTTTTCACGGACTCTTATACCTGTTCGTTGAGACCTGTGCCGTAGTCAGCACCCTGCAATTCTGGACCCTGTCAAACACACTGTTCAACTGGACTCAGGCACGCCGATGGTATCCTTTTATTACAACCGGTGGAATCATAGGAAGCATGGTTGGCGGCTGGATTACCCAGCAATTCAGCATGGATTCTCCACTTCAGATGATATGGGTTCTCGTGTATGTTGCGCCGATCATTGTGGGCTCTGTTTTTATCCTCCACTACTGTCGTTTACAGATGCCTTCGGAACGAATCAGAACGGCTAAGCAGAGCTTGTATCCAGCAACAGAAAATCGTCAGCTTTCGAGGCCCTTCAAACTCCTCAATCGGAACCTCCAGCAACAAACCTTAGACACGCGGAAATGGTACAAAGTGTCGAGAAATCTCAGTTATGTGGTTTTTCTGACAGTTTTCACCACTACACTCAGTGATTTTTATTTTAAGTACTTCGCCGGTCTTCACTATGCCGATGATTTTAATGGGATGAGTCAATTTTTTGGCAACTATTACATCGCGGTAGGCATTACCACCCTTGCATTCCAGACGTTCATTACCCCGTTATTACTTCGATTTGGAAATGCCTTTATTGGTTTAACTATTATGCCTCTCGCACTACTGATGGGCACTCTTGCAAATTTGTTCAGCCCCAGTCTCATCTTTGCTTTGATCTTGAAACTCCTAGACAGCGGGCTGAGCCACAGTGTCTATAGAAATTGTCGGGAACTACTATTCACACCTCTTCCCAGCAGTCTCGTCGGTAGCTTTAAAACACTTGCAGAAGGTATTGCGGGACGTCTGGGCCTTTTGTGTTGTGGAACGACCTTGCTCCTGTTTTCTTCGATTTTATCTGGTAACTATATCCTGATCGCCATCGGCATAAGTACGATTGCCTGGATGATCGCACTACATCGGCTTTGGCTTACCTATCGTCATGAACTTCCAGAACTCTGGGAAAATCAACCTCGTGAAAACACGCATCAAACCAACAGCGACCTACACCCCGAAGTTACGGGTGGCTAATGCTGGATCTTTTTTTCTTATCATCATGTTGACCGCTTTACCTTGTTACGGTCAATCGTCGCAGCATGCGTCGGACCATTCCTTAAAGTCCGCTACAAAGTTAAGGTCCCTCCAGAAAAAATCTCTCGAATTCCTTGAGTTTCCTGTCGCTCAGGTCCCAGATCCCATCCATGCCCAAGACCGCGCGTCCTACCATCGCTGGATGATTGAAAAAGCGGCTGAATTGAAAGCTCTCAGGCTCCGAATCCCATCTCAGGAAGGTCACTTTCCTATTCCTGGCATCTCAAAAAAAAGAACTCTTTCGTCGGACGAAATGAAACAATGTCGTCAGCAATGGAATACTTTTTTTTCCGATCCTCAAACGTTGGACATTGACTGGGCAAGTTTTTTCCCTTCGTTTGATGAACCCTTTAGCTTTCCGGAAATGATGGCGCTAAACCATAGCTGGTTTTACTGGAAAGAACTCCTGAACGTTAACGATGCCGGACCCGTTTCAAACGTTATCCAAAACGGACAGCCTGCAAACTCCGCTTTTTTCCTTCACACCGATATCGCGACATACTCACCAAGCTGGATCAGGGAAGAAAATGACGATATCGTGCCACAGGGGAAAATCACCTTTCTACGCGAAAAAACCAAAGGGACTTCAGAAGGGTTTTTTGGCAAGGATGTTCGTGGAATCGAATACGTGTTCATTTTCGACCCGCCATTCAACCCCGAAATGGTAACCTCCGCGGAGTACATCAGTTCCACACTGACTCGCATGGCAGGCTACCCCGTTCCTCAAACCGCAGTAACTCGAGTCCAAGGAACCGGTGTCGCACACTATGATGGTCGCCGCGCCGTCGCAACCATAGCACTGAAAGGATTCAAGAAAGGATGGACCTACCGCAAGAAAAGAAATCGTCGAGAGATTCGTGGTTTACGGGTGTTTGCAGCCTGGTTACACAATGTAGATCAGAGTTCTCACAACACCGCACACAGCCTCAGCAATACAGGGTTACCGGTCCCGTACCTGCTCGATTTCGGTGCCAGCCTGGGCAGCTTTACCTTCCGATCCAAGTGGCCCAAACTCGGAGAACACTATTTATTTGCACCAACGGACTCTCTATTGCCTGTTCTGACAGACCTGGAATGGTCAGATCCTTTTCGCATTGAAAGCCCGGCTGTGGGTTATTTCCCCGGTGTATTTGAACCTCAACGATGGAAAACTTTTTTCAGAAATTTTGCATTCGAGAGCGCTACCCGTGAGGACAACGCATGGGGTGCTGGACTTCTGGTTCAGTTTAAAAAGGAACAACTCCGCACCATTATTGATTTAGCACAATTCAGTAACAGCAAAGATGCGGAGTACGTACTTGAAACGCTAATTCAGCGTCGAAATCAGTTAACTGAAAAGTACCTTGATTCCTTTTCTCTCTCAGACAGTAACCTGTTTTCCGAATCTGAAAATTCAGAATAATAAAGTCCTTTCTATTTTATCTGTTTCACATCGGACAAAAGTGCCCTTACCTTTCAGAAGCTGGTCTTGCCCATTTTGGCCACTGTTACACAACAAACCTTCCACGCGGGTCACCTGCTCAGTGGATTTCCAGTTCACTAACGGTCCATCGCTCACTGCCTTCTTCAAGAACCATAATTC
>CAXEIY010000081.1:0-17747 GCA_963996245.1 uncultured Planctomycetia bacterium
CATCCCTGTCAAGCTGCTCCGACAGCTGCTCATCCCTGTCAAGCTGCTCCGACAGCTGCTCATCCCTGTCAAGCTGCTCTGACAGCTGCTCATCCCTGTCAAGCATTTCGATCAGTTGCTCATCGCTGTCAAGCTGTTCTTCTTCCTGTGACTCTGCGGAAACTATTTCCTGTAGAATCATTTATCCTAGCGACCTGGATGACGCTATACCGGCACCGGAATCGGCAGCTGCGTTGAATTTGCTGGAATATTAAACACGCCTCGTGCCCAAAAGCGTGTTGTCTTTATTCTTGCCGTACAGGGAGACCTCTCACCATCACGAGGTCTCCCTGTTTTCCATTGATCCATTGGTTTTTCACGTTTGGAGTCCGGAAAGCCGATGAATTATCTGAAGCACTAAACCTTATAGGTTAGCAATAGCTTGGCACGAAAGACCTTTTGATTCCATCTGACAGACGAACATGAAATCCCTTCACAACCGATTTCAGTTTGCAGGCAGAGAGTTTATCCGTCTTACGCTGCGCAGACGGGGAAAGAAAGATAGCGTTTGTACCATCCCTGCACGGATTGCAAATAGGTACACCGTTATACGCCAAATGGCACACGGAGGATCGGGTGTCATTCTCGAAATTTTCGATGACCGAATGGCTCATCATCTCGTTGCAAAAACGGTTCTGGACTATCAACTGGAACGCTACACCTCGTCCAGCAAAACAGCCGATGCCCTGACACGCATTCAACGCCTTCGCCATCATCTACAAACCGAACGACGGATACTAGTTCAATTAAACCGTCGTGGCACTAACTCCATCCCCGTTCCCTGCAATTACGTTTATGATTGCAATCCGCGTTTTGACGAATGGCTAGAAACCCAGGAAAAGATCTCGCCGAAACTTGATGAAACGGATCTACTCCGTTCCGAGCCTTTCCTGATTATGCAGAAAATTGACGGTATCAGTCTGAGTAAGCTTATCAATACCTATTACCGTCAGGGCATGTCTCTCCGAGAAACCCTCGATATTCTTATCCAAATCACATCCGTCCTAGAAGTATTAGAACAGCCTTTCACTATAGAGAACAAGATTTGGGAACTGGTTTACCAGGATTTGAAACCGGGCAATATTGTCATTGGAGATTCCGGCCGCGCACGGCTGATCGACTTTGGTGGATGCCAGCTCTTACTGGACGGAATACGTATCCTGTCCGGTTCACACACTCCAGGATACTGCCCACCAGAACAGCAAACCCGCGAACCTCTGGATCGTCGTGCAGATGTCTATGGCATTGGTAGCACCATGTATCACATGCTGACAGGAATCAGCCCTCGAAAGCTTTTATCCTTGCCACATTCGCGTACGGTGCATAAACACCGGTCTAGCCGCAAAAGACGAGCTGTCCAGGTATGGAATTGGAAACTCATTGAGGGAAAATATCCATCTTCTGTAAAAAAACTACTGAAATGTTGTCTCTCGCCCGAGCGCGAAGATCGTTTCCCGAATGCCTATACACTGACTCGAGAATTGACTCACCTAAAAACCCACCACGCCTAATATTCAAACAACAGAAAACATGGGCACGGTATGAACTTTGTTCAAGGCCAACGCATTTACGACGCTATTGGAACCGAATATCGACTCCTTTCACCAAAGCGAAAGACCCCTTGGAACACGCTTTGGAGCGCCGAAAAACTATTCTGGAATTACCGTTTCCAAGAACAGGAATTCTATCTCTCAAACGAAAGCGAACGACTTCCCGTTCTGATACGTTGCCCCTCGGGAAAACCCGAAAACTCAACCTCTACATTTCAATCAATGTCTCCGAATTCCTTCATCGAATTCGAAGCATCTCAGGTTCTTGGTGAGGCCAGTTGTCGATGGTTTTCACAACCTCTCGATTTGTTTCAACCGCACCACCATCCGGCTATCAGTTGTTGTCAAACACTTCCTCATTACGGAAAATTAACAACTCATGGCCGTGCTGAAGAGATGGTACTTTGCTTTTCAAACCCCCAAGGCCGTTCCATTGCAAGTGATTTACTTTCTCATGCGTTCCACAAGCCTCCTCTTGATAGACGATTACGCTGGAACATTATCCTAGAATGCCTCGAACTGCTGAGCTGGCTAGAGTCCAAGGAACTTATGCTCAGTTCTCTTCACCCAGACGAATTAATCGTTGATTCACACGGGCATCTCTATTTCATCGGAACCGATCACATTTTCCCCTGCCAACAGTCATCGCGATGGCGAAAATTTGTGACCTCCGAACGCTTTATACCCACGCTGTGTGCCCCAGAAATGCTGGATCCGAATGGGTGGCTCGACCATCGGACAGACCTTTACAGCTGGGCTGTACTAAGTGCCTGGATTCTTAGCCAACCCACAGACTATCGTCTTTCGAATCACGCTGACTTTGATCTCACTGCAGTCTTCCAGAAAACGGACAACCCCATCGAATTTTCCACACAGTGCCAAAAGATCTTGCAGCAATCACTTGCCAGGACCCCAGACGGCCCTATGCATGCTAAGACTTCGTTCCCCCAGCTTCGTACCAGAGAATGGACTTCGGAAGAACTGGTTCACCGATGGGGCGGTCACCTGAACCAGTGCTTGCAGCCCAATCCGTCACATCGTCCCCGCTCAGCAACTGCCTTGATGCATACCGACTCGCTTCCAAATCAAAAGTTTCGCCTTAAAACTTTTGTGAAGAAGCTGTTTTCAAGACAACATGTCCGACACGGATATGAAAACCACGCATAGGGCAGACATCTTCTCAAATGCTTTTGACTGCCCAAACATCGTTGAGTGTGTTCCAAAACAGTAACAAACCTAATAGGGAACCAGCGCGCCCGTGATTCACCGATCCTCAGATCATGTAAGTTTCTAACGGAGTGACCAGCGTTAAGTTAAAATCAATCTTCTCTGATTCACGGCTACAAACAGCCAAACTTATCTCTTCATCCTGGGGTCGCGGGAACCGCATTTAAAGTTATCAATTGGCGCTGCCCATCACTCATTCGTATCAAATTGACACAACCATTGTCCTGACGAATCTTTCTTGCATGGGCAAGCGGTATTCTCAGAAGATCTGCTAAATAACAACGATTGACAACGTTGTGTGCTACCACCGCCACAGATTTTCCCATCAAGGAATGTATCGAGTCCTCTATTGTCGTTTTGCAACGTTGCAGAACCTGAGAAAAGGTCTCCCCATCGGGATATCCATATATTGCAGGATCAGAAATAAACTGTTGATACGCAACGGGATCTTTGACAGCTATGGTTTCCCAGTCTTTTCCTTCCCAATTCCCTACATCCACTTCTTTTAAAGCAGTGTAACTTTCAATATCAACCTTCTGTTGTTCTGCAATGTAAGAGGCGGTTTCCTGAGCACGTGCAAGAGGACTAGACAGGATTCGGTCAAAAGTAACAAAACGCAAAGCGTAGGCGAGGGCAGACGCCTGTTTCCGGCCAAGCGGACTAAGCGGTAAATCCGTACCGCATCCCTGCAGCCAAGACGGTCGCTGTATATTCGCTTCGGTGGCACCGTGACGGATTAAGTAAAGGTCCGTTGTACTTCCTGTTTTTTCGGCTTCCGGAAATCCAAAACACGCCTCCACCTTATAGTCCGCTGACTCGGTCATGCCTCGCTCCTTGAATCTGCACTGTTTCATTCCTGAGATCTTGCAAGCACACTAGCAACTTTAGCTGCATTCATCATGCCGTCAACTCGGGCAGTTCCTCGCCATGCAATATCAAACGCTGTGCCATAAGTCGGACTTGTCCTAACAATAGGAAGACCCAGAGTTATATTGACGGATTCATGAAATCCGAGAAGTTTCAATGCCACATGACCCTGGTCATGATACATAGCTACAACCCCATCAAATTCACCTGAGTTCGCACGGGACATTAAGCTGTCTGCAGGCAAAGGTCCCACTACCTGAATACCGGAGTGACTTGCTTCACGAACAGCAGGAACAATGATACGCTCCTCTTCATCTCCAAAGACCCCACCTTCACCTGCATGTGGATTCAACGCCGCCACTCCAATCCGAGGCTTCTGTAAGGATTGCGCAGCAACGGAACGAGTGTCCGATGTCGAGAGAAACATCAGTCTGCGCAGGATCACATCGATCTCACCAATCCGACTTACAATCTTTTCCTGAGCGATCGACTGGATAACTTCCGACAGTGCCATGTGCAAGGTAACATGCACTACTCCCAGACCAAGATCGTGAGTGTGATTTTCTCTGGGAGGCAGATACAGCATCATCGATGCTTCTTTATAACCGAGAAGACTTGCCAGTGCCTCCGTATGCCCAGGAAAGGGAAATCCGGCCAGATTTAAGGACTGTTTGTTAAGAGGGGCCGTTACAATCGCATCCACCGAACCTGCTTGAACCAGCTCAGTAGCCTTTTTCAAACAGGAAAAGGCCAGACTTCCACATCTCTTATCTACTGTGGCGGGTGGAACTTCTAGTACATCGTCATGTCCACAGTGAATGCACAAGATCCTTTCATAAGTAGGATCCATATCCTCAGGCGATTTTACTTCGACTACCGTTTGCTGCTTTCCAAAACGACTTACTGCTCGTTTTATAATTCCAAGATGGCCGATAACCACAGGTCTGGCATATTGATACAACTCCTGATCACGGCAGACACCGACAATAAGTTCTGGCCCAATTCCGGCTGCATCCCCCATCGTAAATGCCAACCTTGGTAGCTCCATCTTGTATTCCGCAGTCATTACGTAGAAAATACCTGTGAATGATATTCGAATAACTTTTGAACACCGGTGACAGAAGGATTCAGTTTAGCTTCGCCGACAGAGACTGAACAGATCAGCGTAAGCTACGCTAAAAACACAGTCCGCGACACCTTAAGAATAATTACACCCTTGCTTGGTATCTGGAAACCCTTTTATGACGACCGATATTGTTCCACTCGTGATTGCATCATCTATCTGGGGATTAATCCACACCGCAGCCGGACCCGATCACTATCTTCCATTTGTCGCTTTAGCACGAGCCAATCATTGGACCATCAAACGATTGTCTACCATCACCTGTCTCTGTGGTATCGGACATGTCCTGTCCTCCATCGTTCTGGCGGGACTGGGCATTCTTCTTGGGAACCAACTGGCGGAACTGTCCGACATCCAGGAATCACGTGGACACTGGGCAACACTGCTTCTTTTGGGAGTTGGCTTCAGTTATCTCATATGGGGATTACGACAATCGCAAAAAAACAAAGAACACAATCATCTTCATGTACACACCAATGGCATGGTTCATCGCCACGAACATAACCACCATGGTGAGCACAGCCATATTCATTCACCCAGAAAATCAAATTTCATGTGGACCCTGTTTGTTGTTTTTGTACTCGGGCCTTGCGAATCTCTGATCCCTCTGATGATGACTGCCGCTGGTATCGGAGGATTTGCTGGCAGCTTGGCTGTCGGCCTCGCTTTTTCACTGAGCACTCTGGCTACCATGATGGTTGCAGTTTTACTTGGATATCACAGCCTGATGTATTTTAAGCTGCCCTGGCTGGAACGCCACATGCACGCCTTGGCTGGTCTTGTCATGATACTATGTGCTTTGACCATTCTGTTTCTGGAGCCGTATATCAGCCCAGGACAATGGCCTCCTTCCTGAATGCCTGCATTACATTCAACCAATGACCTCACACAGAGGTAAAGCTCGTGACACGAATTTTTCTCACTCTTATTAGCCTGCACGCCGTACTGACTGCGGTCACCATATGGCTGGGTTTTGTATTCGAACCTCATAACCTGCATGCTCCCACTTATCACTGGCATGCTGGCCTATGGAGTACTTTATTTACAACCCTGATCCATTCCATTGTCATTACCTATTTCGTTGGAACCGGAAGATGGATTCGAGAAGTAAGTCGGGTATACAAATTCTCCGGAGCATTCCATGACCGATCTTGGAAAGCTAAAATGCAGGCCATTCCGTTTGCAATGGGAAGTATTTTCATAATCATCGTCGCAGCTGGCTTCGGTGCCTCAGCAGATCCTGGATCCACGGTGCAATTAAAGGAGTGGATGGGGCTCACTGCTGTTCGACTGCATTTTGTGACCGTACTGTTCGCCCTGTCCGTTAACTTGCTGACTTACTTTTTTGAATATCAGGCCCTGCTGGAAAATTCAGCCATCATCGATTCCGTAATGCAGGAAGTAGCCAAAGTACGTGCTTCTTTCAAAATGCAACAGGAACAGTCGATCGCACAGGTCAACTAATCAGCCATTCCTATCTGAAAACTCCTGACTTTATAAGTTTTCAACCTCATGTCACTCACTCGCTACGAGTGGCTACCACAACCTTTCTAAAAAGGAAGAGCGGAATGCAAAAAGAAACCACACTGGCTAACGATGTCCCTCTTCATGCTCATTTAACAAAATGCCCCCATTGCAATCGTGAATTACGTGTTGCTCCAAGATTTCTAGATCAGGAAGTCAGTTGCAGATTCTGTTCAGGAAGACTCCGCATATGCCATCCAGAGGGAGAGCACACTGCCAATCAGAGCTATCGGGTTTTCACGATTCCTATCACTCGATCTCAGACAACGGAAGGAAGTATCCCACACTGGCCAGCAACCATGGAAGCCACTCTTAATGGAATGGCAGGTCAGGGATACCAATTCCTGCGTTCATTTCCAGTTGGTGAACATCTTGCTGTAATCTTGCACCGGATGCCACACTCACCGGACACTAGCTAGCAACTGATATACCGTCTGACGGCAACTCAGCGTTTTGATCCACGATTAAGTGAACCCACAGCGGCTACAAACTCGTGGGCATCTTTAAATTCTCGGTAAACAGATGCAAACCTAACATATGCAACCTGATCCAGTTGCTGAAGTCGGGCAATCACTTGCTCCCCGATATAGTCGGTTGGAACTTCACGATCAAACAAGTTGTAGATATCTTCTTCCACCTGTTCAATGATCGCTTCAATCTGACTTTCACTGATAGGACGTTTTTCACAGGCCCGATCTAATCCCTGCCGTATCTTATTACGATCGAACGCGGTACGGGTTCCGTCTTTCTTCACCACCTTCAATGGGGATTCTTCGAGACGTTCGTAGGTTGTCCACCTTCGATCACAAACGGAACATTCACGACGACGACGAATCGTATAACCGTTCTGGCTGGAACGGGAATCGATCACTTTATCGTTATCATTACGACAATATGGACATTTCATTGGAGTCCCTAAAGGACAAACCAGACCGTCACTGTTTGCCTTTGAACAGCTGTTAACGAAATTGCTCAAAACGATGATACCACATCTGACCGCACTTTCACCTGGAGCTCTAACTCTTCTGAATCCTTCTACCGCATATATTATCCAAGCGAAATCATCTCGTATTTTGTGAACATATACCACATGATGTGAATTAGCAAGTACCCCGTTGACCTGTAACATTTTTCGAGCTATCCATGCTTGACGAAGTACGCAAAAACTGGATTTTCATTCGCACTTACCAAAATAACCCTACAGCGGTCGGTGCCCTGCTTCCCAGTGGCAGGATGCTCGCAAGAGCTCTCACAGGACCACTCAATAGATGTACCAGTCCAACACGAAACGTACTTGAAGTGGGTCCGGGAACTGGAATTGTTACTCAGACAATTCTTCCACTGCTAACTCAAACAGATCATATGGACATAGTCGAACTAGAAGAGGATTTCATCGATCTTCTGAACCATAGATTTCGTACTGAATCTTTGTTCCAGAATACCCGTAACCAAGTTGCGATCCACCATATGTCCTTACAGGATTTTTCCCATAATCTCAAAGACCGGGAACGGCCCCTTTCGAATCTGTCCCCATCTGCCAGTTGTGACAAACGAGGTTCACTGGACATTAGAAAAGACACAACTGGATTAACGGATACGGATAACCGTAATCAGGACCGCTCGCAGCATGAAAAACGGGCCGACCGTGGGGTTGAACCGACTCGCTATGACTTTATTGTATCGGGCCTGCCTTTAAACAATTTCACACCCGAATGCGTGGAAGAGGTGTTTGATATTTTCCGTCAACTTCTCAAGCCCGGCGGAACACTCTCATATTTTGAATATATGTTTTTCAGGTCATGCCGCAAACCTTTCAGTTCTCGCTTGCAAGCGATTCACACAATCGTCCAAAAGCAATTTCATGACTCATCGGTCCAGCGAGATTGGGTCTGGCGCAATGTTACTCCGGCCTGGGTACATCACCTACAATTCCCCTCACCCAAAAGCTAATTGCCCAAACTACAAATTATCCTGAACTTTGTTCATCCGATCTGAATCCATTGCGAAATGCTCTTTCCACTTCAAAGGCAACTCAACCGATACACTGATTGGTTCCTTGCGAATCGGGTGTTCAAAAATAACACGGCGTGCATGCAAAGCAATGGAGCCATGAAAAGAAAGTTGGCTGCCATACTTCCGATCGCCACAAATCGGAAAACCTCGACTGGATAACTGAACTCGCAGTTGGTGCTTACGGCCTGTCCCTGGGTTCAAATCCAGTAATGTTAGTTTTTGTAACTTTTTGCGATTGGCAAAGTTGGCATGTTCCATCTTTGCTCCAATACCAGATTGACTCTTATTTTTTTTCCTTTCAAACAAACCTGCTTCCAGCACCTGGATCCTCTCAACTCCGAGCGTTGCATGCTGACTACCCTCAATGGCACCCGGAGCAACGATTACCTTTTTTAAATGAGAATCACGAATCAACCAATCTTCCAAAACACACTGTTCTCGACCAAAAGCATTTTCCACAACAGCCCAGTAGTATTTTTTCACTTTCTGATCCCGAAACTGCCGAGAAAGCCGGCTCGCAGATTTACTCGTTCGGGCAAAAAGAACCACTCCCGAAACGGGTAGGTCTAGACGATGAAGAACTCCCAGAAAAACTTTACCCGGTTTTCGATATCGTTGTTTGATATAGTTCCGAGCATGATCAATCAGTGTTACAGGAGCTCCTGGAAACCCCATCGTCAGTAAACCAGGCGGTTTATAAACAGCCAGGCAGTGATTGTCTTCGTACAATACTCGTAAGGAAAACATAATTTCAACGCTAATCGCCTTCTGCCTTAAAGGGGCGGGACATAAGGTCACCGACAGCCTGTAATGGCGACTTTCCTTCAAATAGGACACGATAAATCTCTGTAGTAATCGGCATTTCAATACCGTGAGAGTCCGCAAGCCCCCGAATGCTTTTGGTAGTCGCCACACCTTCCGCAACCCCGTTCATCTTTCTGGTTATAGACTCTAAACGTTCTCCTTTTCCCAGTGCTTCACCGACCCTTCGATTTCGGCCGTAGGGACTTTGGCAGGTTGTGACCAAATCTCCTACACCCGCCAAACCGTAAAAGGTTGACCGTTTAGCACCAAATGCTGTTCCAAATCGAATCATCTCAACCAACCCGCGTGTAAGAAGCGATGACTTGGCATTGTCTCCAAATCCTAAACCATCACAAGCTCCGGCAGCGATTGCAATGATGTTTTTCAAGGCTCCGGCAATTTCCACACCCACAATGTCTTCATTGGTATATACGCGAAAACGATTATTGGAAAACAGCCGCTGTACCTGTTTAGCTAACAATGAATCCCGACTGGCGGCAACTAAGGTTGCGGGAAGGTTCCTCGCTATTTCCTCAGCATGACTCGGTCCACTCAACGACACAACAGGCATGTCTCCTAATATCTCACGAACGATTTCACTCGGCCGGAGCAGTGATTGATTTTCAATACCTTTCACAACACTCACCGTGAAGCATTTACGATCCAGATATGGTGCTACGCTCGATATTGCTTTTCGCAGGAACTGTGCAGGAATCGCAATTAACAAACCGTCTGTCGATTCAGAAGCCTCCTGGAAATCTGCTGTAATCTCGACGTCTGAAGGGATCTGTACACCAGGCAATAAGCGACGATTTTCCCGAGTCTCGCGCATTTGTTCTGCATACTCATCACGCGAGGTCCACAATGACACAAGTGTTTCTGGTTGATGAGCCAATAAAACTGCACAAGCCGTTCCCATTCCACCCGCACCGAGCACCGTAATCTTGGTCGTCATAATTCACATTTAACCTGGACACCGTTTTATAGGTGTCAATAATCAACATACTTTCGGTAACAGCTCTCTGGAAAACACAACTCTACCAGAAGTACCTCACACCATTCTCTGTCCCCTATCTCTATACCGTCCTCTGCACACATTGCAGAGTCCTTTGTACCGATATTTCAGCACTTTTGCGTCAGATAACTTTATTGACTTTTTCATACCGGTGTATGGAACAATGATTCCTCTAGTTGCTGTTTGTTAACGACTCCTACCGGTTTTCCTTCATCATCTTCTACAAGAGCTAGCTCTGATCCGTCACGGTAAATTTGAATCAGTACCTGTAAGCTATTTTCAGTAGAAGTAACACGGGTAAAAGACCGCAATTGACTCCGGACATCCGCACCAGGTGCCATCAGATCAGAAACTCGAATGTATCCCAACCACACATAAGGTGCCTTTTTTGCCTGTACAGGAAAAATGTTAACACGTTGTCGCCTACTCAAACGAATAACTGATGAAGCATCCATATCTTCGGACACGTAGACCTGCCGACCGATGGGTGTTAAGCCATCTCCAACATAATGCTGTGCCACACTGAGAATCCCTTGAATCAGTTGGCGCTGTGTTTGAGTCAATATCCCCTCTTCATGACCTTCACGAAACAACTGCTCCAAACGCCTTTTCCCTAAAAGCATTTCAACTGGTTCCTCAGAAGGTTCGACTAAGCGGGACAACAATCGAGTAAAAAGAGCTAATGGGATATTCAAAGGAGCAAACAAGATTGTAGATAACCACAATGCTAATGTTCGCTGACGCAGCAAATGTCCAGGTGATGAAATATGTAGATTTTTTGGTAATAGTTCACCAAAAACAAAAACCAGAGGTGTCAGCACGATTGTTGCAATCAATTCAGGATGTCCCACCGATAATCCATGACTTAAGTAGACCATTGAAAAGGACGTCAAATAGTTTGCAACATTATTTCCAACCAGTGTGGTTGCAACAAAAAGCGAGGGATGACTAACCAGCCAGTTTAGTTGTCGTGACCTTTGGTCTCCAACTTGTGCATCCAGCGCAAGTCGTATTCGGCTTATCCGATAAAAACCGGTTTCTGTCCCACTGAAAAACGCACTGAGATAAACACCCGAAATCAGTAACGCGACATACCAACCCAAGTCGGTCATTTTTCATTACTCTTGTACTTGGATAGAGAAAAACCCACTACAAACCTCTTTACTCTCAAAACTTCCTTTATTCATCGCCCCTTACCTGTTGTTTCGGATCATTTCCATTCGATGGTCTCGGGACAGCCTGTGGAGGTATTGCTGTACGTAGTTCCAGCAACAACCGACTGGTTTCCTTTTTTTCTACCACGTGAATTTGAAGATGCTCCCAACGGGCCGTATCACCTACCTCTGGAACCCTTCCCAATTGTTCCTGAAGATAACCGGCTATCGAAGCACTTCTTCCTGGGTGAAAAGGAATATTAAAATAGGCTGCCATCACACGTAAGGCTGTAATCCCTTCGACGTGAAAAACCTCGTTGTCAATCCGACGAATGGGAGGGCGTCCCAAAAGGCGTCCTGTTCGCGTTCCTCCCTTGCGAAAAATCCCATCGAGCAGATCCTCATATGTAAGCACGCCTTGAGTTTCTCCATACTCATTAACCACCACTGCAACATTGGATACGCGATGACGCATCTCACCTAACACACCGGCCAAAGATGCGGACCAAGGAACATACACAACCTCTTCCGCGTAGTGTTCCAGATGTCGTGTCGGAATTTCTCGTAATCCAGAAATAGATACAGCGGTTGTAATTTCCTCATTGTCTTCTTCTGTAATCAACACATAATCCATATCTCTGCAATCGTCTATCACCTGATCGAGATGAACCGGGGGTTGAAACCAGCGAATCTGGCTTCTGGGACGCATCCATTCATGAGCTTGAATGTCTGATAAATCAAGCACGGTATCAATGAGGCGTTGTTCTTCTGTGTTAAGTGTCTTGTCGGTCGACGATAACGAAACGGCTCGCTCCAAATCTTCGGGTGACAAATAGGACTCCGTACGCATGGATGGCCAGAACAGGCGGCGTAACAAAACCGTCACTACATTCATCAATGGGATGATTCCATCCACAATCCGAACAGACCAGTACACCGGAAAACTAACCAACCGGGCAATGGGTCTACGTAATGTGACGGCAACACTCTTAGGAATTACTTCACCGAAAATGACCAGAATAGCCAATGTTATTAAGCCAAAAGCACTGGCAGATGTTGCCCCATAATCTTCACCGAGTCGAATAGTGATTACTGACGCAAGTGAAAAATAGCTGAGATTGACAACTAGATTCCAGAAAAGAACGGCGATTAACAGACGATTGGGGCGATCTAAAAGGGAAGCTGCCGCACGTTCACTGGAACGACCTTTACGAAAACGACGAATCTCTTCGCGATTCAAATAAAAAAGTGCCGTTTCGCTTCCAGAAAAGAAACCAGACAGCAACATCAACCCGAACATGCTTATGAGTTGACTCGTTGGTGGCATCGTAAGTCACCTTACAGCGCAATCATGATGTGTATAAAAACGATCATCTATTACGAACCACACCTTACGTATACCTGGTAAAACAGCAATCGAATTTTTGAAACACAAAAAAGATAACTGGCACTGAACTAACCTTGTGACAGTTGTTGCAATCTACGATGTCTCGGAACGATCCATTGAGGTACGGCCTAATGCAACATCGAATTTATGAATGGCAGGAATTAACATGGCCGTACTAGCCCAAGCGTAAGTGGCTGCCATAACCAGAAAAACACCGAGTGTATATTGCTCGTGGAAACTCACAATAGCGTAAAAAGTCAGAAAGGGAGAGGACATTGCCGCTAGGAAAATGGCAGATGATGGATTTTTTGCCCCCATCGAAGCGAATAAACCAATACCTCCACCCAGAATAAATATCAGGAAACTGAATAATCCACGTTCAAAACTGGAACCCGCAGCGATCACAAGATTGATACACACAAATATACCCACGAACAGGAAAAATACCGTTCCCAAGCTGTTCGCTATAGCTACACGAGAGTTTGAGAAAGTTAGGCCCGAATGAATCCCTAAAACTGCTGCAAACACATATAAAACCAGTAATCCTATTACCAGATAACTACAGTTCTCCAGTGAGATTCGATTCAACCACCAGAACCCCGCGACCATCAAGATCGGTGATAACAGAATCCATTTACAATTAAAAAATGCTCCAGTGATTTTTCCATACACAAACTCTGGGGGAGTTACATCTGTAACTAATAAAAGTTCTAGTGATCGGCTATCTCTTTCTGAACTGACCGAAGTCGTCGCTTGAGCATTAATCAGCAACAAGCTCACGACCGTAACCACTACCAATGCTAAAGCTGGAACTGGCAGCAAACGACTGCGACTTCCGGTTTCTTCGACAACGGACAAGTAGACACTCAGCGTAAGAAAAAGGAGCACATAGGCACCCGTAATAAAATAGGTTCGACTGCCATAAGCACGGGTTCTCATTTCCCGCCACAAAACCGGATTAACCCAGACAGTTCGACTGGGATGTCGTTTCGTGTACTTTCTCACATCGCGGGACTCCAACAACCGTGACACCGTTGCTTGCGCTGGATCACCAAGACCGATAGTGCTTTCCGAAAAATCCGGTTCGCCGTGTGCTGTCCGATCCAGAACGTGGTCACGATCTTCATCTCTGGCTTCTGAATTTTCGTCGAAAGCACGTGATTCACTGGAAGGATTCCAGCTGCGTATTCCGACCATACTGACAAGATTCAAAAATCCACTCAGGACTAACATCCACAAACAGAAACCGACGCAGGGATGGCCCAGAGTCCTCCAGTTCCACTGCTTAAAACCGCCGGGATCCTGCTCGAAAACTGCCAAAATGGCCGCACGGGGACTGATCCTTTCAGCGACTCCCTGGAATGGCCCCTGAATTTCAGTAAAGGAAAGTAACTCGGAACCCACCAAAAATAAGACCACACTCAAAACGACCAAAGCCAAAGTCTGAAATGTCTTTTCTCGCCAAAAGGCAATCGTTACACCTACACTCCCCATACCAAGTGCAGCCGCACCGGTTATCAGAAACACGGACACGATCTGTCCGATACTAACCCCTCCCATTAGGAGACACAGTGCGAAAAGTGGAAAAGCAGCAAGAAGGATCGTACCAACCGGAAGTAGCCCACTTAAAAGCTTTCCGAGCACCAGTTCATGATTTCTCAGTTCTGTCATAAGGAGCAGAACAAGAGTTCTGCGATCCTTCTCCTGAGCAACCGAGCCAGCTACTGACAATGGGGACAAAAACAGAACTGCTCCGAGTTGTACAAACGCAAGTATCTGAAACAATAGCGATCCGAAACGAGCCAGATCACCAACGGAGACGATCCTTTGACCTCCTATCATTTCCTGCCAGCAAGTCCAAAACAGCACAAACAATGCGACCGGATAACCACAGCGCATATAGTAGTGGCGTGTGCGACGTGACGAAGCAACAACTTCTCGAGTAAAAAGTGAACCAACCAGCAAACTCACCGTCCCTCACACATTGCTTTCGCGAGTGTTACCAATCATTGACTAAAAAATCACTGTTCCCGTATCCCAATCAAAACCTACTTACAGATTAACGAACCCATCACGCCTCAGCTAGTCCGCCCATTTCGTAATACCAGTTTACTCGATGATTGAAACGTCATCCAGAGGATGCAATCTGTTGATAATCTTTACACATCCCCTTAACTCCGTGAAACACAGATCTTCGTCAAATGTCAATCATGTGAAAAACAGGCTCCACTGTAGAAATGAAAGATAAATGTTACTTCAGATCTGCATTTTCTCCGGAACAATGGTTGAATCACTTTGTGTCGTGTAAACTCTAACGGAGCTTCCAGGAGACATCGGACCCTGTCTGATCATCCTCACTTGTACCAATCCCGCTAACACCAAGTAACAGGTCTGCCATGTTCTTCCACAACCCCCACTTCCATGCAGCTGTAGTTACCTGTGTTCTTTCACTCGGCTATACCTCGGAGACCATTGCTTTCTCTGAAGAAGACCCGACGAAAAGTGAGCCTGATGACCATACTTCATCCAAGACCCAAACGGGGTCGGATTTGACTTCAGAAGCGCACAAAACAGTTTTAGTTGATGACACAGAGAAACTTCTGCGTGATGACATTATTCTCACCACTGCTGCCCTCTTAAAAAACAAAGATTTTCATCCGCTTATTGTGCAACAAATCCGCAACCGATTTTTTGGTTACAAGATTGCTGCAGAAAAGGTCGACGAACGTTGGGTTTTTACTGGGCCACTACAAGGGTTCACGGCTTTTTACAGAAAACGATCCACGGCTCCCTGGCCAAACATTACAGAATTCCTTTATGAAGACTCACGCAAGAACATCGGCTCTCCTACCATCATCCTTCCGGAAACGAATCTTACGGAAACAACCAACCTCCGAATCTATCACTATCCCGCTCGTATCGGATTCCAGGAAGATAGTTATCTTATAGAAGATACCCTGATGATGGTCTTCCTCAATCCGAAGTCTGGAGTACGCAGCACGTATGGTTTTCGTACCCAAGGAGGAACTTATTATATATACCGGTTTCCTTCAGCGTTCCTTCCCCAAAAACCCAATGAAGCCTCGTTGGTCTCCCATCTGGGTGTTGCAACAAAAGAAGATGTTGAAATAAAAATTCTTTTCAAGAAATTGAAACTTTCAGTTCCTCGACACACTTTTTCCAGTCATGTCTATCGTGTTATGGCCGACGAAAATTATGAGAAGACAGAAACCCCCCTCGGACCGCCAGTTCAATTCCCGGAAGCACTCACAGATCCACCCAATCTCCCCTTCCTGGCTGCTATTCAAGCCTTTCGTGAAAAACGATCTATCGAAAACCACCACTTCTCTCGTATTTACAAACTACTTTCCAGTAACGACGAGTTAGATTCGGAACCTTAATAGCAGGCATTCCGATGCCACTAACGTGTTACTTCGTTGAATGCGCCACGGTTTCCCTGTTATTTTTGTCTCGAAATAGTGCGCGCTCTAGTATCGGTTTCATGAGTTTGTTATACTTCCCGCCGCTTCAGAAGATGAATATTTTCCCCCCGCCTGAAGCACAGATGACCCGCCTTTCAATCCAACCGAATTTTGATATTGAAACGTAGTTTTAAGCACACGTGTTTACGTACTTTTGTCCATTTTTTAGGCCACCCCGTTCGTGACACAACCCTTAGTAATTACGTAAACAAATTCCATCCGAATGGAAAGACAATGGTCACCTGCTGTCCACAAACGATCCGTCCCTGTTTTTCTTCTACGGTTGAGGTCCCTAGTGCCCTGGATCTCGATACGAGATTAAACAAAGGATCGGTACCTCGATCAGGGATCGGATTTCTCATTTTCTGCGCTACACTTTTCTATTCTCTGTACGTCCCTACAAAAATCTACGCACAAGATCCCATTAACTCAGGGATCCTAGTCAAAATGGATGATGGCTGGCGACCTCGAGGTTCCCTGAACAAACGTCCTCGACGGTTTTCTCCAGAGCTGACTCCAGCCGTACGACCAACCCAGAATCTGTCTTCTAAGCCATTTCTTGAAACCGTCAATCGGTGGTCATCTCGAAGGCAACGGCGCACTTACCAAGAAACCAAACGAAAAGCACAACAAGCGCAATTAACGGCTGCCCAGTATGTCTTTCGTCACCGAAATCAGTATAACTACATGAACCTAATAGGATTATCGGGAACAGAAATTGTTCCTCTTTATCCAGCTGCCAGACCGTCTTTCACAGATCTGTTTGGCTTTTTCAAACCTTTAATTCCCAGATACCCTAACCAGTCTCCCTGGATTATCTTCTGAATTTCCCGGGACGGATCCTCCCATTCTCAGTGGACTGGTTTGAACTATCGATTAGCAGCTAGGTAATTTCAACTATCATTCAAAAGTTGGAACAGGCCAAATATGCAACATCGAGCGAATCACTTCAGACAGGAAACTAACTAGAGACCATTCCGATGGTCCTCATATTTTTCCAGTAAAATCACACCAGGAACTCCGTCTCCTCATTTTTCACTCCCAAAAACCTACACGACCACGGTCGCTATGAACCAGGAAGTACTGTAAGTACGCGACCTATTTCCGAAATATATTTCGCATTTTGGTACGATGAAAGTTATTCATACTCAGATACACCACCACTAACAACTGCGTTCTGACCATCACCGTATGCACCACCTATAAAACAGCTATACCCCGTCATTGAACGCTTCATTCTTTACTACCATTCCCAGCTGTCTTGCACGACTGAATACCGCAAAGGAAAACAATCTCATTTTACGGGAAATATTAAGGTCTCGAGACATTCCTCCAAGGCTGTTACCGTATATTGATCCTTGCGTCAGTGTATGGTCTGCTGACAAACAACGTATTTTTGACAGATGAGTTCTGGAGTATTTTCTGTCTTGCGAGAGTTTCCTAGCACTCTGGTGCTTCGATTCCAGGATCGATTGATGACTGGTGCGGAATCGAACTTCAAAACCAAGCTCGGATACGTCTGTGGTAGGATTCTTCGTAAGGGAGCGTTCCCAAAATACGTC
>CAXEIY010000082.1:0-9658 GCA_963996245.1 uncultured Planctomycetia bacterium
AACCGATTACCGCGTCGCGATCAAGCAGAACTCTTATTTGTTCATCGGTCAGCTGACGGTCTCCAGACACCAGACTGCGACAATTGTGATGACTGGCGAGTACAGGACCGTCGTAAATATCGATAGCCTCCCAAAACGCGTCATCGGCAAGATGTGTCACATCCAGTAACAGTCCTGCTTTTTGCATCTGCCTCAACAAATCCTTTCCTTCTGAGGTAAAACCACCCGGACTTCCCGTTCCATTTGCATACGCGTTTAATCCGTAGTGAGCTGGTCCAACAATGCGCAAACCCAGGTCATACCAGTGTTCCGCCTGATCTGCACTTATGAAAGCATCGGCTCCCTCCATACTGAGAACAAAGCCGAGGGGATGATCTCCACTTTCATCTGTCAACCACTCCGTAGTGTGAGCATTCAGTTCATCGGCCGTCGTCAGCAATCGAACCTGGCCACTTTCTTCGAGCGCACGATAGTACGCCAACTGCCCTCTGGCTGACGCATAGGCCGCTTCTCGACTCTGAAAAAACTGAAGAGGCGGTTGCACTTCCCGAATAAGCTTGGGAAGCAAGGTTGCAATTGCGAGAGCAACTTTCCCTTCCCGCATCTGGGGTAAAGAAACCGTTGCGTTCCCACGGCATCGACCGGACATTCCGGACTCATCTTTGCGAATATCCCAAACCGTTTTTTTCAAATCACGATTCCAATCAATCGCATTCCATGCGAGATCCAGATGGGCATCAAAAACAATCATCAGGTTGTATACCTCTTTGTCTATTACCAGGAATTCAGCATCATCGCTGTCGTGTCTGATTTATATCACAATCGGCTTCTTCCTTCGAATTTGATCGGCGTCATAAAATTGACAGCCGGACGAAAAATAAGATCCGTGTTGTTCTGTTCGGTTACAAACCAACTCGAACGACCTATTAGCAAGACGTCCTTTTACTTTGTTTTCACAGAAGACACGGCGGGGGACGGTAACGAATTTTCTCGAGGCCCACTGTCCGTTTGCACGAGATAAATCATGAAGATCATCCCTACTGCTGACAGCACCACAGAACTACCAAATACCCAGGACCCCCAACCCAAGTTCTCAAACAGCAACAGTCCAACAAACGGAGCAACCAGACCACGTAAACCTGTCAACGTCACATGGACACTGTTATAGAGAGGAACTTGATCGCGACGGGCAAAATAGAGGCTTCCCGTCTCCCAGTTTATCTGATTCCCACTCTGGCTTATTCCCTGTAGAAACGATCCCAGAAAAAAAGGGGCAATCTGACCGGTTAGTCCTCCGTAACAGAACATCCCGTAAGCCGCCATCATGAAACCACTGAAAATAGCGCGTCCAGCCATGGGGGTAATACGATCCAGAACCAGTCCCCACAACGGAGCCATCAATGCTTTGAGAAACTGTGGAATCAGAACAAACACAGTACCGGTGATCCATACCGTAGTCTGAAGATCTTCACTCATTACTTCCACAATAAGAAACATCGACAAATGGTTGGCAAATCCAGATGCCATGAACGCAACCTGAAAGATCAAAAAACGTTTATCCGCTGAAAGTCTGACCAGTGATTCGAAAAAAATCGCGTGAATCGGAAGACTGGATTCTTTGCGAAACGCTTCCGAAGCTGGAAGGGGAATTCGACCGTAGTCTCGAGCTCCAAAAAACAACAGAACACCACAGAGCACAAACAAAAGCGAGTACCAGGGAAACCCATTGCTCACATCAATAAGGTACGTACCCAGACAGCCTGTAAGGGCAGCCACAACAAACGACATACTTTTCATCCAGCCAACAGCACGTGCCAGATGCGAGGGAGGAAACACCAGTCGGTAAACACTCATTTCAACTACACGCGTAGGAAATCCCAAAAGAAAGGCGGCTACCAGAACGATTAAGAAACTTGCCGCAGAATTCAGAAGCGGCACAACAATCATGCAAAGACCTGTGGCAACATTAGGCCAAACAACAAGCAGGCGGGGATCCAGACGACGACACAGGTACGCAAACAACGGGGAAAGCAACCCGGCACCGCCCCAGATTGAGCCCATGACAGAAAGATGCCATAAGGGGGCGTTTAAATGACCTTTGAGGATAACCAGACTTAAAGGTAAGAGTGCCCCAAAAACGCCACGGCCTACATTGTACACCAGGTGGAATTGAAAAGCCGGCCGACTCCGGAAGGGAACCACCCGTAATAAATGGGCCAGCATATTATTGAGGTTGGAACAGCACGGGCGTGGTTCTCTAGCCCAACGGACGAACGACCAACCGCCCTCATACTTCTGAAAGGAAACACATAGTCACACGCAATTAGTGCGCCTATTGATAACCTAATTGATTGCCCGCAATCTGTCTACGCAGTAATCGTATCCCTCTACCCTCATGACAAGTTGTTCCGGAAGTATTTCGTAACCGCATCATGGCACGATTGGCCCATTTACAGGCCTCGCTTCCGTACTGACGAGTCCTCCATTAACAAAATTACCTGCTTCGCTTCTGTGACATCCTTAATTAGCACTGCCCCCCAGATCGTACGCCTGTTAATCTAACGGTAGCTAACGGGCCTCGCTGTAAAATCTTCAACCCTGTTCCCGATCGACTGGTTTTACAGTCTTTCCCGTATTATCGTGAAAGCCACTTTTATTTTGATCTCCGGAACTTCGATCATGCCTACGCTGATACACTTGGGAAATCCACTGTCAGATCCTGATCACCAGCGTCACATTCTTGATTCGAATAAACACAAACGATTCTCTGACTCTCTTAAAGAACATCAATTCTGGCCACTGCGTGCTGAATCGATTGACACCCTTCAGATCAATGTCGGAAAACGGTGTAACCAGCCCTGCCGTCACTGCCACGTGGACGCAGGCCCGGATCGCCGTGAAAGCATGGATCGCAAGACTATAAAAGCTTGTATCAAAGCACTTGATTCAGGAATCTTTCATACGGTTGACATCACAGGCGGTGCACCCGAAATGAATCCCCATTTTAAATATCTGGTCAGCGAAGCATCTCAGCGCGGTTGTCATATTATTGACCGATGTAATCTCACCATTCTCCTTGCCCGTGGCTATGAAGACCTGCCGGTTTTCCTCAAAGAGCACGAAGTTGAAATCGTTGCCTCCCTCCCCTGTTATATGGCGGAAAATACGGACTCTCAGAGGGGATCAGGGGTTTTCGATAAATCCATTTCAGCACTGCAGAATCTCAACCAACTGGGTTATGGAAATCCAGAAACACCGCTCATGCTAAACCTGGTTTACAACCCCGTCGGCGCTCAGCTTCCTGGAGACCAGGCAATGCTGGAAGCAACATATCGCAAAGAACTCCGGAGTCGATATAACATTGTTTTTAATCACCTCTTTACGATCACTAACATGCCGATTCATCGATTTCTGGACGATCTTCTTCAAAATGACCAATATGATACCTATATGCAGACACTCATCGAATCTTACAGTCCTCAGGCAACGCAAAAGGTCATGTGCCGGCAAACGCTTTCTGTCGGATGGGATGGTACTTTATACGATTGTGATTTCAATCAGATGCTCGAACTCCCGATCCGAACCAAAGAATCCTGTTCCATCCACAACTTCGATGCACAGTCATTAATTAACCGTACTATTCGTACCGGACAACACTGTTATGGCTGTACAGCCGGAAGCGGATCAAGCTGCCGGGGCGTTCTTGTTTGAAAAGAGGCAGCTTCGCGAAAGATTCTCTATCAAGGAGAATCCATCTGATATCCACACCTCCTTCCATCCTTCTTTGTGATAATCACGTGCGAGAGCCTCTACCTATTCAGAATGACTGCAGGCAAGTGCTTGTCTTTACCCGCAATCCTGAACCCGGTAAAACGAAAACACGCCTTATTCCTCGACTCGGAGCAAAAGGTGCTGCACAGCTCCACGAATCTCTGATTCATCACACACTGAATACCATCAGGAAGTGCCAACATCGTTTTTCGACCCAGGTAGAAGTTCACTTCACGGGTGGATCCGAAGAGACCATGGCACAGCGTTTTGGAAACGACTTTTCCTACCAACATCAGTCTCCCGGGAACCTAGGAGAGCGAATCAAAACAGCGACAAATGCCAGTTACCAAAAACATAGGGAACACGTCCTGGTCATTGGAACTGATTGTCCGGATATCACTCCTGAGATCATTGAACTGGCTTTTGATCATCTCAATCTCCACGACGTGGTACTTGGGCCTGCCTACGACGGTGGGTATTACCTGATCGGAACGCGACACCCCGCACCTCATCTGTTCTCCAATATTGATTGGGGAACGAATCAGGTCCTGGAACAGACGATTCGTCGAGCAGCCGATCAGAAACTTTCTGTTCGGCTGCTGACCCCGCACCACGATATCGACCGACCGGAAGATTTGGTTTATTTGAAAAGGTCGCAGCCCACCCTCTCGGTGGACCATGGTATCCCTAACGCTACTCAAAAACCTGAAAACATACCTGTTTTACAATCTTCTGACTCCAAGAATACTCCCGAAATATCCGTGATTATCCCGACGTATAATGAAGCAGGTAAAATACTGCCACTTCTGGGACAGCTCCAGAACGAAAAACAATGCGAAGTGATTGTCGTTGACGGCGGAAGTCGAGACGAAACCATTCGTTTATGTGAGACCTGTGGTGCTCGCGTAATCTCAGCTCCACTGGGACGTGCTCAGCAAATGAATCAAGGGTCCCAGGTACACCGAGCATCCGTTCTGTTGTTTGTTCACGCAGACACTCGCCTACCCAAAGACTTCGTCAGCCAGATCCTGCGTACAGTCAAACAACCTTCTTTTGTTGCCGGTGCCTTTCGTCTCGCTATTGATGACCCAAGACTTATTTTTCGATGGATTGCCCACTTCGCCAATCTTCGAAGCCACTTTCTGGGATTACCCTATGGGGATCAGGGCTTATTTGTAACAGCCCATCTTTTTCATGAAATAAGTGGGTTCCAACCGCTGCCCATCATGGAAGACGTAGAGCTGATTCGTCGTTTACGTCGAAAGGGAACTCTTACCACTCTGCCCGTCCCCGCTATCACCTCGGCACGCCGCTGGAAAAAACACGGCGTCCTGTATACGACCCTGATTAACCAATGCTGTATCATCGGGTATTTTCTAGGAGTTTCACCTGACCGTCTTGCTCGCTGGTATGGGAGGAAGGTCCGTTCAAAACATGGAGTGGATCCGTAACCGTCGATAGACACGTGTTAAGGTTCCGTTATCTATTATATGGTGTCATTCGATGCCCCTGGACCATCCTGCAAAAGATGTTTCACAGAACTTCAGCCAACAGTCTGCAAGTCGGAAATCCAGGCATGTACGTCAGCATCACTGGGCATTCGCCAGTCACTCCTTGGATCGAAACTGATCGTTCCGACCTTCGGACCATCGGGAAGACAGTTACTTTTGAACTGACTTGAAAAAAATCTCTTTAGAAAAATCAACAACCACCCCTTCAATTGCGCCTCTGAAAAACGATTCTCAAATGCCTGAGATGCCAGGAACAATGATTTTTCCGGTCCATACCCTCCCCTGCAAAAACAGTGCAGAAAAAAATCATGGACCACAAACGGTCCCAGTTGTTCCTCGGTCTTTTGACTGATATCACCGTTGCATGGAGGAAGCAACTCCGGAGAAATTGGCGTTCGTAAAATATCCTTTAACACGGATTTTACAGGATCATCAAATTGTGTTTCCGCTACATATTCAATCAGATAACGGATCAGCGTTTTGGGAATACCGGCATTAATGTGATAATTGCTGATGTGATCTCCATTAAAAGTGCACCATCCCAGGGCAAGTTCCGTAAGATCACTGGTACCTATTTCGATTGCCCCAATCATTCCGGCACGATCCAATAGAATCTGTTTGCGTTCCCGAGCCTGAACATTCTGAAAAACAAGATCTGCTACTTCACGCTGTTGCGATTCCGGTAGCGATTCGAACTCCTCTTTTTCCAGTATCGCCGCGGGGTGCCCAATATCGCGAAAATGCTGTAAACATGCTGGTCGAATATCAATCACTTCCACTTCACGTCCGGTTAACGCACGTCCCAAAGCTATCGCATTGCACAGGGTTCGTTCACTGGTGCCAAACCCCGGCATCGTAATCAGATGAAGTTCTTTTGTGTTATGGTCAATCGTGTCGAACGTTCGGCGCAGCACCAGCGCAGCATGCGTAGAGTCCAGTCCACCGGAAATTCCAAGCACCATACGCCCCGTGTTTACATGCATTAGTCTTCGCCATAAAGCGGTCGTTTGAATACGAAAGATCTCTTCGCAAACCGCTTCGCGAGCATCGATATCCTGCGGTACAAAAGGCGTATCGCAGACCTCTCTCTGTAAATTTGAAAACCTCTGTTCAGATCGAGATGAATCCCCTGACGGTTCCATAATGACCTGTCGAAACGGTCTTTCCCTCAGCTCCATGGTTGCTTCACGAAAGCCACTGGACCGTCTCCTTTCCTGCCCAATCCGATCAACATCAACATCGCGAACCAACCAGGACCCGTTTTTTTCAAATCGAGTACTTTCACCTAAAATTTCACTGTTTTCGGCAATCAGACAATGTCCTCCAAATACCGTATTGGTAGTTGACTCCCAGGGACCTGCAGACGCATAGACATACGCAGCCAGACATGTCTGGGCATGGCCTCGGACAAGTACCTCACGTCGATAGTCCGCTTTGGCAACCAGTTCATTACTTGCCGACGCATTACAGATGATTCTGGCTCCGGCAATACTTAACCAAGCCGCTCGAGGAATCGGAACCCAGTCATCTTCACAAATTGAGACACCAAAAACAAAATTCGGAACATCGGGAACCCGGAAAATCAGATTCGCACCCAAAGGAACACTTACACCGAAAAGATCGATTTCTTCGCGACCGGCATAATGGATACTCGATGCAAACCAGTGGGACTCCATGAATTCACCCTGTTCAGGGCGGTATGTTTTCGGCACAAGGCCTTTTATCTCTCCGTTTTGAACCACTGCCTGTACGTTATAAAGTCGATCTTCAACAACCAAGGGAAGCCCCACAAGAACCACCAAGCCAGCAGTCGTCTCTGTCACCTGACAAACGTGACTCAAAGCGTGCAGGGCATCCGCTAGCAGCGTGTCCTGTAGAAACAGTTCACCACAGGTATAACCAGTTAATCCCAACTCGGGGAAAAGCAGCAGCTGTGTTCCCTGCCGATATGCCTCACGGATTACCTGTACCGTCTGTTCCGAATTAAACTCAGGGTTGGCAACGCGCAGCGGCGGAGCAGATGTCGCAACACGTACGAAACCAAATGCTTCAGACATGATTATGGCAAGAAGGCTTTAGATGCCCCCACCTCTTGAAAAACCAAACTTTCTCACTCTTCGCAAAAACCGCAATCGCCAACGACTCGTCCATCGAATTCCTTCTCAAGGATGGGATTACCTATCAACCGTCCGTTAGAATTCAGCCATGGCGAGCTTTAACTGTTGCCTATTGTAACCGGTACAACAGAATATGGGGATTCATCCCGATCACCAGGCAAGCGAACGTGAAACGAATCTCCATTCATAGCAACGCTCAGGAAAAAAGATGACCATGCGGATATCCTTTCTGTTTTAACCCCCTCCATCCTATCATCTCGATTCGTGTTTTCCGAAACCTCAACTTCCTTCCCTAAAATCGCTTTCACGGTTCCTGACGTGACGGCAGGCTTATCTCAAACAGTTTTCAAATACTTCTTCTGACGCGACTTTCTTAAATTTGTGATTGATTCACACCACTATTCAGGACGTAAATCCACACACGCCAATATCCCTTCGTTACGAACAAAAAATCTTCCTTTAGAAAGCGCCGGATACGCACGTACGACACCTGATAAAACTCTGAATCGCTGCAATTCCCGAAATGCCTGATGCGACAAATCAGCAAGAATCAGCTCCCCGTTTTCATGCATAATTATCAGGTGGCGCCCGGCAACAAGAAGCGTTCCGGCTCCAAAACGATCCTGACTCCACTGGACCTTGCCAGAACGTAATTCCACACAACGCAAGCTGGGCCCCGGAGGCACGTCCTGTCTGCCATGAAAACCGTAGAGATACCCTTTTTCGTGAACACTGGTGGCATAGTGATTGGAAAGCACTTCATCCGAAGACCAAATAGAACTCCATTCTCCATCCTGTATGCGTATCAAGTTAGCACCTGTACGATAACTCGCCGACAGAAAAACAAGGTTGCCTACAACCAGCGGAGTAGCTGCATTGACCGATGCACTACTCCTGGATCTCCACCGAACTTCCGACCTTACCTGTCCGGTTAATGGATTTAAATCAACAAGCCCTCTACGGGTAAACACGAATGTATGACGCTGACCGGAAAGTCGTGTTTCGACGGGAGATGCGTAACTAGCCTCATGATCAGTGGCTTTCCAAAGGAATTTTCCATCCCTTTTATCAAACGCCACAATTCCCGCGTTGTCCCGACTACCAACATTAACGATGACCTGAAGACCAGAAACCAGCGGGCTACAGGAAGCACCAAAAAAACCTTTTCTCACAACAAACTGTTCGTGTACAGAAACCGTCCATATCACTTTGCCAGTCTTGAAATTGAGGCAATGCAGATTGCCTTCGGCCCCAAAACAATAAACGCGGCCATCCTGAACAACCGGTGTCGCACGTGGACCGTTGTCAAATCCAAAAGAATCACGGTAGCTAGTGGGATAGGCGTAAGACCAGATTGTTTTTCCGGAAGCAGCTTCCAGACATTCTATGATTTCTTCATTCTCCATTCGATGAAAAAGAATCACGCGTCCTTGACTCGCTATGGGACCACTGAATCCTTCTCCAATTTTCCGTTTCCACACAACCGGAGGTCCCGTATTTGGCCAATTGGTGTTCAAAGGAGCGCCCCAATACTTTCCATCACGGCCAGGACCATGTATTTGGGGCCAGTCGTCAGATACTTCAGACTGTCCAAAACACGAGTTGGTCAACACTACGAACAAAAACAACAGTCCTTTGTTAAGGGTCTGCGAGAGACTCTCAAGCTTTTTGTCTTGGCAACTGCAATCACGCATGATCGATTCCTGTCTATCAACAACGATTACATTTATATTTTCCGTAAGTCGCTACGTTTTCTACTCTGAAAGGGACAAGATCATTTCACTATAGGACAACGGCAACAGATCCGATTCCTCTATCTTTAGCGACCGACGCAAATCCGTGAGCATTCCGTGTGCCTCCATACGATCTTTATCCGTCAATACCACTGCCTCTAATTCCAAAAATGTCCCGAGGTTAACAACACGATCCAGGTGAATACGTACGTTCCTGTACATCAGTAACTTACGTTCCTTTTCAACAACAGCTCGAATTCCAAGCGATGCTTCCAGCGCCATCTTAAGCAAACTCGCATCATCAACGGGAACTAAAATATAGTGGCTGGGCCGTGCAACTGATTCGTTCGATCGCTTGTACCAGACGAGTTGCGCCGGCTCTTGCTCGGTCTCTCTTAACTTCAAACGTCCCGTTGCAACCGTAAAATAAGTATCCCGTTGCTGTAAGGTACCTCGAAACTCTGCCCCGATTTTGATCGCTCTGGATTGCACGTTTTCCAGATCAGAACACCGCGCTTTCCACTCG